>JAQUYZ010000154.1 GCA_028691625.1 Eubacteriales bacterium | reverse complement strand
CGTGGCCATATCCAATCCTTCCGATCAGACGGTGCAAGTTGTACAGCAGGCGGCAGGGGATAAAAACCTGACTTTGGTGGTACCTGCAGTCAATTTCGACATTACCTGCACCTATAACGGAAGAACAGTAGACGTCAGCAAATTCAACGCTTATGTTGAAAGAAGAATCGCAATTCCGGCAGGGGTAGACCCGAATAAGATCACGACCGGAATCGTCGTCAATCCGGACGGCACCACACGGCACGTTCCAACCAGGATAACGGTAGTTGACGGCGTATACTATGCGGTAATCAACAGTCTGACCAACAGTACCTATTCGGTGGTATGGCATCCATATAAATTCAACGATGCTGCAAATCACTGGGCGGAGGATGCAATCAACAACATGGGATCACGCATGGTTGTCAGCGGTGTTGGAGAAGGCATCTATGAACCTGACAGAAATATGATCCGAGCTGAATTTGCGGCGATCATAGTAAAGGCGTTGGGACTCAAACCCGGTGAAGGGACAAAAAGCTTCAGCGATGTGAGAAGCAGCGACTGGTATGACGGTTATGTAAAGACGGCGGCGGAATACGGGATCATCACGGGCTACAGCAGCGGAAATTTCGGTCCGAAGGATGCAATCACCAGAGAACAGGCTATGACGATGATCGCGAGAGCAATGGACATTACCGGCCTGAACACTCAGTTCACAAGTACTGAAAGGGATCAGCTTCTGGCAGGTTTTGGAGATGAAACGAAGACGGTAGATTATGCGAGGAACAGCATTGCAGCCTGTATAAAAACCGGAGTTGTTTCCGGCAGAAACGGGAATTTGATCGCTCCGAAAGAAAACATCACAAGAGCGGAGGTTGCAGTAATCGTTGAAAGACTTCTGCAAAAGTCCGATCTGATTTAGAATCAATATATGGCTCAAAAGAACCCCCGAGGAGAAATCCGAGGGGGTTCGCAGCCTGATGAACAGAAATCTTAATCAAGGTCCGCCGCATGGCGGAAATTAGTGCAGACCGGCGCCATTCACAATCATGAACACACCCTTATGGAAATAGAACAATGCGATGCCGATGGAGGCCATTTTCGCAACGGTCTTAACGCCGTCGACAGACCGTAGAAATCCCAGAAAAGACAGCGGTATGAAATATACGGAGGTCCCGGCAAAAAAGAGAAGGAAAAATATGAGGCTTTGGGAGATGGTGCCTGAATCAGCGATTTCCGTCAGCGCAAGCAGAAATGGCGGACAGAGGTTGATCCCCGTAAGGAATCCCAAAGCGACAGGGAAAAGGAGGGGACTTTTGAGTGCGGCAGGTGGAATGATTCTGTTGATGGCGTTCATCGGACAAGGGGCATGAGTGCCACGGAATGCATAGATGATCATCATGATGGAGACTACTGCATAGCTTGATCCGAAAATGATCATGCTCTGACGTTCTCCGGACAGGATCAATTTTGTGCAGTAAGCGAGTATTCCAAACAGCAGGTATCCCGACAGCCTTCCGGATAGAAACGCAAGAAGGCGAAGCATATTTTTCAACGGGCGTTTCCCTTCCCCCAGCAGATAGATTACGAGCACTGGAGCACAGTATGAAAGGCATTGTATTCCATTTGCAAGCCCCAAATATAATCCGTCCAAATCAAGTATCCTCTTTCTCCAGATTTACTCTAACTGTACGCTGATTTTCAAGCACCATGACCTTCTCGCCCGACAGGGCTTTGACCTCGCTGTTATATGGAAACAACTGAGCTGTATTTTCAGCGGTATTGAGCTCGAGCTTGAAATCGACTGAGCCGTCCCCGTCATAATCGACTTCCTCTGTAATCCTTCCGGGTAAGGCCTTTTCCGAAATCCAATCCAACTGCACGAATCCGCTTTTCGTATCTTTGAAAAGGCCCTCAAAGACAGGCTCGTGAATTTGTGCGGAGTAGTCCCCGTAATCCCTGACCGTTTTGACTTCACCGCCTGTAATCCGTTCTGAATATTTAACCCCGGAGTCGATAAAAAAAATATTCATCCAAAAATCCATTCCCATAATGAGAACAAGCATGATGGGAATTCCCATCACTGCCCAGGTATATCCGAGTGTTGATTTCATGCTCATGAAGATCCCTCCTGTTATTCGATAAAACTTCCCGTGGCAATAAAAAGCAGAACTCTATAAACGGACGGTATGATCGCCGCGCCTGTAAAGAACATGCTGAGGAAAAGCGCCGGATACAAGAAAAGAATTCTTTTGACTCCGGTGTTGATTCCGATTTTGGTTCCTTTAATATGATAGGAAATAGCATTCCTTGGACAGACGTCGATGCATCTGCCGCATTTTGTGCAGGTTATGCTGCTTTTTCCTGTCAGGAGGCTTTTTTCATTCAATGCCATGAACTGACAGCTTTCAATACATCGTCCGCATTTCACACATCGATCCGTATCGATTATAACATCGAAAGGACTGATCCGGTTCGTCAGGGCCTGCATTGCTCCGAAGGGGCACAGGAAGGCACACTGTGTTCTTTTTTTGGTCAGCAGCGGAAACACGATTACAAGTCCGAGAAACAGCGAAACGAAAACAACGGTTTGAACAATAATTTTTGCAGTGGATATCTCCAGAAACTCAGAGACGGCTTTGAAGGGACAGATCCACCAGCAGTACTGTGTGGATAGCGTAAAGGCAGAGGTCAGCACGGTTGCCAATAAAACGGCAAAAGGGATGTAGAGAATATTTTTGTGTATTTTTTGGATGACAGGTTTTTTTCTCAGCCGGCTGAATCCGTCGTCCCAGCCGCCCCAGAAGCATCCCCAGCTGCACCAGCCTCTTCCCAGAACCAGGGCATATGCGAGCCAGATTATGATCGTACTTCCGATTTCGGTGATCACCCCGGGAAATATTATGATCTTTTTCGTCAGGAGCGTCCCCAGGACCTGAATGATACCGATGTGGCAGAAGGGGGTCTGTGCACCGAGAACATCTTCAAAAGTCAGGGTCATAAAAAGATTCCGGGCCTCATAATTCTGCGCAATAAAATTGATCGGGAACAGCAGGGCAGTTGTGATAAACAGGGCAGCTCTGTACCGGTCAATTTTCCCTGTATAGAAAATCTGAAAAAAACAATAATTGACAAATACAAGCGTCATGACTGCGGAAATAGAATAGAAAGAACTTCCGAACATTCCGGACACAAAAGACAGCGCAACCGATAGAACGGTCAGCGGCAGTGTCAGCATAACAGAGTGAATCAGGTGTTTCCTGGTTAAAACGGCTTCCATTGAATAATCCTCCAATTTGATAAAGGAAACGCTCCGGTTGGCGCTTCCTGTCTTGTAAGGATATGGTAACCGATGCCAGGGTCATATGATAAGTGACTACGGTAATATCTTTGCCTCAATCTCTAAAGAGGATGTCCTTTAAAAGCAGAACGGCCTTTGCCCGGTCGCTTGTCCCGATTTTTGAATAGATCCCGCTGAGATAGTTTTTTACGGTTCCCTGCGTCAGATATAAGCTGTCGGAAATTTCCCTGTTGGTCATACCTTCCACCAGTGCCCTTGCGATATCCGTTTCCCTTTCTGTCAACTCGAATTTATCTTTCAGTACGTTCCTCTGCAGCCGGCTTTGCTCGTTTTTTTCGGCGACATTCATGGCCAGCTTTTGCGCCACTTTACCGGTGAGCAGCAAATTTCCGGATAAGGCTTCGTAGACAGACCGAATCAGTTTTTCTCCGTCGATATCCTTCAGGAGATATCCGCTGGCTCCATAACGCAGTGCGTCTATGATGAATGCGTCATCATCAAATGTTGTCAGAATCAATATGATCGTCCGGGGACAGCGTTCCTTGATCCGTTTTGTGGCGGCCACGCCTCCCATTCCGGGCATCTTGATATCCATAAGAATGATATCCGGCTGAAAGGTTTCCGACAATTCCACTGCAGCTTCCCCGCTTTGAGCCAGAGCAATTTCCATGTCGCCGTTAATGCTCAGGATTGTTTTTAAACCGTCCAATAAGAGCTGCTGATCATCCACCAGCATGACTTTGATTTTATTCATCCTTATTCCTCCGACACGATCGGGAGATAGAGAAAAAGCGTAAAGCCTCCCGGTTTGCACTCATACTTCATTTTCCCGCCGATCGCTTCCGCATTTTCTCTGATTGCATTTAAACCAAACCCTTCACTGACAGCGTCAAAGCCCTGGCCGTTGTTGTCTATGATCAGCTCCACCTGTTCTCCTGATTGCACAAGAGAGACACCGATTCGATCAGGGGAGGCATGCCTGATTGCGTTGGTTACCCCCTCCTTTACAGCATTCAGCAGGACATGCTCCTGCAGGGACAGCAGCTTTTTTGTGAGACCGAAATCGAATCGGATACGGACTCCCGTTTGTATCTCGGCGTCATGAATCAGATGTTCAATGGATGCCTGCAAGGAACCTTCCCGATTGATCAGATCACCGGAATCCAAGGTTCTGACTACCTCGCGTATATTGCTTAAACCGTCTTTCAGCTGCTTTCTGGCTACATTGAGCTTCTGATGCGCCTCCTTCGGATTGCTGTCAAACAGAAGATGCGCACCCTCGAGTGAGACAATGGCAGTCGTCAGCTTATGGCCAACGGTATTGTGCACCTCTTCGGCAATCCGATTTCGCTCTTTCATCTTTGCAAGGTCCTCCATAACCGATGATTGTTCCAGTATTTTTTTATTCAGTTGATAAATCGTATCCCGCTGCTGGAGCAGCACCTTTACACCCCAGATCATCACGATGAACACACAGTAATTCACGCTTTCAATAATAAACGGAATCAAATCCCCAGACAGTCTCCCCCAGAGGATGTTATATCCGGCATAGCCACCGTAGGCAAAGAAGATGCTGTATCGGGACTTGCAAAAAAGAATGATGTCAATCGTAAAGATCGTAAAAACGAGCGTCTCTATGTCGGTCTGCGTACCATAAAATAATTTTACGATAAGACCGTATTCAATAAAAGACAGGAAATAAGCCTGCAGGGAATCGGAGTTCCGGTATCGTTCAAAAAGGTATCTGAAAAACTGAACCATAATAATCCCAAATGACAAAATGACTTTTTCCGGTGTGAAAGAGGTGCTGGTAATGAAAACAGCAAAAAGAGAGGAATAGAGTACTGCAATCAGGAGCAATCCTCTTTGGATCTGTTTCTGGCCGTACAAGAGTCCTTTCATAGTTCGAACCACCTTTCAATAGATCCGGGACGCCGCTGCCGTCTTCCCGGCGTGGAAAAAAAATCCAATATTATTAATTACTTTATCATTTTTAAAAAAATTATCAAGTAGATACATAAAGGCATCGCAATAAATAACTATTCTTCTTATATTTCAACTATTTGTAATTTTGTGCTATAATATATATTATTTTCTGGTT
>JAQUYZ010000153.1 GCA_028691625.1 Eubacteriales bacterium | reverse complement strand
GTCGTTCGAAAAGAACGTAGAACAGAAGAAAATGCTGCCGGTCAGCAATAAGTTATTATTTATGAAACTGAGGAGGTACGTTTAAATGTATCAAAGAAGAAGAAGTAGCAGCAGATGGAAAAAAGTATTGGTGTTGATGTTGATCATTGTGATGTCCATGACTTTGGCGGCAGGATGTTCCGGTGAGACTGATCCCGGTGAAGGGGGAGCCGGAGATGCAGGAGCAGAAAAAGGAACGGTTCATATTGGTATGGTTAACTGGGCAGAATGTGTGGCTGTCAGCAACCTGTGGAAGGTAATCCTGGAGGACCAGGGCTATGAGGTTGAGCTGACTCAGCTGGATGCGGCTCCATTATACGTTGGCTTGAATAAAGGGGACCTGGATGTATTTTTTGATTCATGGCTTCCGATCACACATGAAACCTATTGGAATGAATATCAAGAGAATCTCGATGATTATGGGATCTGGTATGAAGAAGATGCGAAGATCGGCGTCGTGGTGCCCCAGTATGTTACGATTGATTCCATGGAAGAATTAAAGGCAAATAAGGATCAATTCAACGGAGAGATTGTTGGAATTGACCCCGGAGCCGGAATCATGAAAGCCAGTAATGCGGCAAATGAAGAGTACGGCCTTGAATTCGAAATCGTCCAGGGCAGTGAGGCAGCGATGATGGCGGCGATGGATAAGGCCTATAAGAATGAGGAGTGGATTACCATTACCGGCTGGAGCCCTCATTGGATGTTTGCACAGTACGATCTTAAATATTTAGAGGATCCGAAGCTGTCTTACGGTGAAGCGGAACAGATTCATACCTTGGCAAACAAGGAATTTACTGCAGCACAGCCTGAAGTTGCGGAAATGCTGAAAAAGTTTTCTATGTCAGATGCGCAAATCGGCAGTCTGGAAGCTCTGATTGTTGATGGAATGGATCCCCTGGAAGCTGCGCAGCAGTGGGTTGCAGACAATGAAGCTGTCATCGGCAGCTGGACAGAATAATAATCGATTGATTTCCGGGAGCTGGCGCACTTGAGGTGAATAAACCAACCGTGCGCAGCTCCCTTTTTTGTGCATCCTTCAAATCGGAGAGAAACCGGTATTTCCAGGGTTTTGTTATACTTTCAGTTTTCAATAATTTGACAAAGTAACAACTTTAATGTAAAATAGAAATTGTTACTTTGCCAAAAGGAGGTTATTACATAGATGATTCGATTTGAAAATGTAACGAAAAGTTACGGTAAGAATGTAATATTGAGGAATTTGAACTTTACGATAAATCCGGGGGAATTTGTCGTGCTGATCGGCCCGAGCGGCTGCGGTAAAACGACTACGTTAAAAACCATAAACCGTTTGATTGAGCCGGACGGGGGAAAGATTTTTATTGATGAAAAGGACATAACCAAGGAAAACCCAGTCGAGCTGCGGAGGACCATAGGCTATGTGATCCAGCAGATCGGTCTGTTCCCCAACATGACGGTGGAGGAAAACATCGCCATCGTTCCGAAGCTTTTGAAATATCCTAAGGAGAAATGGCAGGGTGTCGTAAAGGAGCTTCTTGAACTTGTGGGGATGCCTTATGAGCAAAATGCGCATAAATATCCTTCCGAACTTTCCGGAGGCCAGCAGCAGAGGATCGGGGTTCTTCGCGCACTTGCGGCTTCTCCGCCGATCGTCCTGATGGATGAACCTTTCGGCGCGCTGGATCCGATCACAAGAGATACATTGCAGGATGAAGTGAGACGAATTCAGAAAAAACTCAAGAAAACGATCGTGTTTGTAACTCATGATATGGATGAGGCGCTCAAAATGGCGGATGTCATCGTTTTTATGGATTCAGGCAAGATCCTTCAAATGGCTTCTCCGGAGGAGATGCTGCGCAATCCGGCGGATCCTCTCATTGCGGAGTTCATGGGAAAACATATGTCAAACGCGAATATGATCTTTACTGCAGCAGACTTCATGAAAACAAGAGTAACCAAGGTTTCCCGAACGACACTTACGCTGCAGTCGATCGAACTGATGAGAAATCGGGAAGTAAACAGTCTTCTGGTGATCAATGACGATGACACGTATTTTGGCTCGGTATCCATCGAAAAACTGAGGAGTCAGGGAAAGCCGGGGAAAGAAATCGGAGATATGGTTTCCGATGAAGCACCTGTTGTGAACGTAAAAGATGATGCCCGTGAGACATTTGACAAGCTTATGACCTCGCCGACGGGTTATGTTGTTGTGCTGAATGACGACGCAACGGTTGCGGGATTGATTACCAAAACCAGTATGACAAAGGCCATGGGCGAGGCACTATGGGGGGAGATGTCGTCATGAGCTGGATAGAATTCATACAGAACAACCAGGCGCTTATGATAGAGTGCCTGATTCGCCATATCGAGCTGGTCGTGATCGCCGTGGGTACGGGAATGGTAGTATCGATTCCTATGGGCATCTTTCTCTCCCGGCACAGAAAGCTGGCAAATCCCGTATTGACAGCAACCGGCATGATACAAACCATACCGGGACTGGTCATGCTGGGCTTTGCACTGATTCTGTTTGGAATCGGCGTGCTCCCCGCTCTTGTCGTGCTAAGCTTATATGCGTTGCTGCCGATTTTGAGAAACACCTATACCGGGATCACCGAGGTCGATAAAAACATCATTGAAGCAGCACGGGGAATCGGGATGACGAATCGTCAGACCTTGTTCAAGGTGGAACTGCCGCTGGCGCTCTCTTCGATCATCAGCGGAATCCGAATTTCCACCGTATATATTGTCAGCTGGGCAACATTGGCAGGGCTGATTGGTGCCGGAGGGCTGGGAGATCTGATTTGGACCGGACTTGCAACATATAATTCCGTATATATCTTGGCAGGAGCCATCCCGTCTGCTATTCTGGCCTTTATTTTCAGCGGACTGATCGGAATGATACAGAGCGTATTCACACCTCGGGGATTAAGGGGGTTACGATATGATATTTAATTACATTACAGAGCATGTGGTGATTGTTTTAATAGCGATTCTGGTCTCTATCCTGATCGGAATCGTTTTGGGAGTGATTGCATACTGGGTTCGTTTGGCAGAAAAACTTATCCTGTGGATTGTAGAAATCTTGCAGACGATTCCTTCTCTGGCACTCCTGGCGATGCTGATGATTGTATTCGGACTGGGAAATGTAACTCTTATTGTCGGGTTGGTACTCTATGCGCTTATGCCGATCGTAAGGAATACCCATACCGGTTTAACCAACGTAGAGCCGTTTATCAAGGATGCGGCAAGGGGGATGGGAATGACGAAGCTTCAAAGGCTTGTCAAGGTAGAATTGCCCCTTTCCTTCCCGCTGATTTTTTCGGGCATTAAAATTGCACTGGTGAATTCATTGTCAGTTGCCGTCATGGGTGTGCTCATCGGGGCAGGAGGGTTAGGATTTCCCATCTACAGAGGGATTCAGACGCAGAGTATGCAATTGATTCTGACCGGTGCAATCCCGGTTGTTCTTATGGCATTGATTTTTGACTTTTTCATGTCAAAAATTGAGCGAAGGCTTTTAAAGAGGGCCTGATAGATTGGAAGTTATTGTAACGAAAAGCTTGACAGGAGGAAAAGTATGATGAAGAAAAAAATATTGATTTTTACATTTGCATTCGTATTAGCCTTTACGATGTTTGGATGTTCCGGAAGTGATAAAGTAACCATCGGGTCGAAGGACTTCAGTGAGAACGTGGTGGTCGGCGAAATGCTGGCTCAGCTGATCGAAAACCATACAGATTTAAAGGTAGAACGGAAACTGAATATGGGCGGAACCTTTGTATGCTTCGAAGCAATTAAAAACGGAGATATCGATATCTATCCCGAATATACGGGAACCGGTCTCACCGCCCAGTTGAAAATGGACGTTATCACCGATCCCGATGAGGCATATCGTGTGGTAGCAGAAGAATTCGACAATCAGTTTGCTGTCAAATGGCTGGAACCGTTCGGATTCAATAATACCTACACCCTGGCGGTTAGCGAAGAGGTATATCAGCAATACGGCATCGAAACATTCAGCGATTTGGCTGAGGTCTCCGATGATCTGGTATTCGGTGCGGAGCACGAATTTTTTGACAGGCAGGATGGATTTGACGGCCTTGTGGAAGTCTATGACATGCAGTTCAAAGGAGATCCTCAAAAGATGAATGTATCCCTTAAATACCAGGCAATCGGAAACGGTGATATGGACGTAACGGACGCTTTTGCAACGGACGGTCCAATCATGAAATACAACCTGAAGGTCCTGAAAGATGATAAGGGATTCTTCCCGCCATACTACGCTGCTCCGATCATTCGCAACGAAGCATTGAAAGCGCATCCGGAGCTGGAAGAAGTACTGAATATGATGGCCGGTCTGCTTGACGATGGAAAGATGACAGAACTAAACTATAAAATTGATGTGGAAGGACAGGAGATCGAAACGGTAGCCAAAGAATTCCTGCAATCAGAAGGTTTGATTTAACGTAAAGGAGTTGATGGCTTGAAGGTTAATGTCACCTGTGTTCAAATGGAACCTGTTCTGCGGGGATTTCATAAAAATTTAGAAAAAATGTGTGTCTTGATTGAGCTGACAATGTGCGAAAATCCACAAACCGATTTGATTGTTTTTCCCGAACTAATTACGACCGGGTATGAATGCAGCAAGGATTTCCAAAGCCTGGCCGAGACTGTTCCGGATGGACTCAGTATGAGAATCATCGGTGCGCTGGCAAAAGAATATCGCGTTCATATCGTATATGGGTTCGCGGAAAGAGACGGCGATCAGGAAGATATGCTGTACAATTCTGCTGTATTCATCGATGACGCAGGCCAAATAAAGGGTGTGTACCGGAAAGTACATCTCACTGCCAAAGAAAAGGATTATTTCAAAGCAGGCGGCACTTACCCTGTTTTCGATAGCTCTCTTGGAAAAATCGGAATCATGATTTGTTGGGATGCGGTTTTTCCTGAAGTTGCAAGAAGCCTTGCCTTAAAGGGTGCAGATTTATTGATTGTTCCTGCCAACTGGCAGAAGACTTATCTGACCAGTGTTGAGACCAAAAATCAGAAGGATTGGGATTTGGTCATGCGGGCAAGAGCCATGGATAACTGTATATATCTGGTTTCTGCCAATCGAATCGGACTGGACCAGACAATTGGGTTTTTTGGAAGGAGCAACATCATCGGGCCAACAGGAGATGTAATTGCCGAACGCCTTGAGGAAGAAGAAGGGTTGATTTCGGCAGAATTGGAGTATTCGCTGCCGGCACAGCTTAGGACTGAATATTATACCTTTTTCGAGGATCGAAGGCCGGACACTTACTTGGAACTGACAAAGAATTATTAATACTGTGGGAAGCTTATTGTAATAGAAGCTTTAA
>JAQUYZ010000152.1 GCA_028691625.1 Eubacteriales bacterium | reverse complement strand
GAATAGGGTTATACTTAGAGAGGGAGGCAGATAGAATCCTGATGAAAGATACCAAGCCAACAGCGGATCAATTAAAAGAGTTATATGAAGCGGCTGCTGCTTTCAAACAGGCACAGCCTTGGAAGTTGCTATACGATGCAGACATTATTTGTGTTGAAAATCCGAAAGACAAGATGATGGGATATTGTTCAGTTATGGGCAGGGCCGGTGAGCATTTTGCCCTTGGTGTGTATCTTGATATGGAGGGCCTTTATGGGTTTAATCAATTGATGGGACATTCAGACGTCATACCCTCCCATCAAGCATTGCACTATCAAAACTGTCTGATGTGCTCATATGAAGACAGAGATATACTGGCGGAGGAAGACAGAAAACAAATTAAGGTGTTGGGGTTGTCGTTTCGCGGAAGAAATGCATGGCCGATGTTCCGCCGCTATGAACCGGGCTATCACCCTTGGTTCATAAACAAAGAGGAATGCGTTTTCTTAACTCATGCACTGAGGCAAGTGCTTTTTGTGGCGGAGAATGTCTTAAACGGACAGCTAAGAATGGATATGGAGCACGGCAGAACGATTGTCAGATATATTGAAGATATGAATGGCGAACCGGAGTGGCACAGCGAAGAAATGCATCTGGAAATCCCTGCAGTATCGTACAATCCTGTAATAATCACTGATGACGTGCTTGTTCAAAAGATAAAAAAGGAGGGAAGCATGGGGAACGTCTCTCTTCAAGCGGATATCTGCTATATGCCTTCTCCTGTACAGGAAAAGAAGGGTGAACGTCCGTACTTTCCCCGGCTCTTTATCCTTGCGGAGCCAAAATCGGGGCAGATATTGAACTTTGAAATGTACGACAGCATTCGTGACGATGTCAACGTCTGTCTGAATAAGTTAATTGACTTTTGCTTGAAAAATGGTGTCCCAAAAGAAATCCAAGTACGAAGCGAGGCGATGATTGTAATATTAGATAACTTTTGTAAAAAAACGGGCATCAAATTGAAGTCCGTCAAGCACCTACAGAGTGTTGACCAAATATTAGAGGAAATAGCGTACCGTTTTTGGTGACGATAGCTGGAGCGTTGAGGGTTTATAAAGTATTACTGGAGATGGACATGAATCAGGAATAACATATCATTTGCAAGAGGGAGAATCATGAGAAAAACAACAGCGCTTTCAAATCTTGATTTTATTTTTACCCCCAATGGTTTTATAGCAGATACACCGGAACACGAACTGTCCGCCGGGGCGATGTTATGGAAGGAACGATTTGACGCCGACCGATACTCTGCCTTATATCAGCTTGGCTTTTCAGAGAACGAAGAATGGTTCACCTTCTCTATGCAATTCCTGTTCAGGGTTTCCGATGCGTTTATCCGGAGTCTTACACGCTTGCCGGAACTAGAGCTGGTCAGGGAAAATGCCGACGTTTGCCCGGATGCCGATACAATTGAGACGCTTTTAAGGGGTTTGCCTTACACTGTGGGCACGGAGCATGTCTGTGCTGCCTGGATTGAAGACGTATTTCAAAGGCTGCTTCAGATCTATAGGGCAGAGCTGGTCAACTATCAAGGCTCTGTAGAGATGTACCTGACCGAAAAAAACCAGAACCTGCACGTTCCGGGGCGGGTATTCTTCCATCTTGTAGAGAACAAGGACGACATGTATCCATTTGCCTTTATGACCACATATGCCACCTTAGGCGAGGACGGTATGGTAAAACATTTACCCCTGAAATATGCGCTGACCGAGTACGGTACGAATCAAAAGAAACTTTTGGAGCTGCTGAGCTGCCTTAAAAAGGTTGCGGAAAGCAGTGCATTCATCAGCGGGTTTATGGAGAGCGGTGAACTGTTCCATCCATTGCGCCTGACCGCAGAGGAGGCTTATACCTTCCTGCGTGAAATACCGCTTTATGAGGACGCCGGCATCCTCTGCCGGATCCCGAACTGGTGGAAGCGCAAGACTGCAACAGTTGGGCTGTCTGTTACAATAGGCGAGAAAATGCCCTCACATTTGGGGATGGATGCTATTGTCAGCACCGTTCCTCGACTCATGGTCAATGGTGTAGAACTGACACAGGACGAAATCCGCGCTTTATTGGATCAAACAGAGGGATTGGCTTTCCTGAAAGGCAAATGGATAGAAGTTGACCATGAACGGCTTCGTGAACTTCTTTCCGTTTGTGAGAGATTTGAAGATGGAAGCATTGCTTTGATTGATGCTCTGCGCAGCGACATTGGCAGGCTCTCTTCTGACATGGACGAAGTGCAGGTAACAAACGGACAGTGGCTCAAAGAACTTCGGAACGGGATGCAAAATCCGGCAGAATTAGAACCGGCCACGACACCGGACAGCTTCTGCGCCAGATTACGCCCGTATCAGCATACCGGTTTTTCCTGGCTTTCCTATATGGACAAACTGGGATTCGGAGCATGTCTCGCCGATGATATGGGGCTTGGAAAAACCGTGCAGGCGCTTGCTTTTCTTGAGCGGCTGCGTACGCAGAACGAAGGCCGGGCCCTGCTCATTGTTCCCGCTTCCCTGCTGGGAAATTGGCAGCGGGAAATTGAGCATTTCGCGCCGGAAATGCCGTATTATATTCTTCATGGCAAATCCGCTGCCGCTTTGGAAGAGGAATGCGAGCGGGAAGAATTTCTGACGATCACCACATACGCCATGGCCATGCGGCTGGAACCGCTGAAAGAATTCAAGTGGAGCGTAGTGCTGCTGGATGAAGCGCAGGCAATCAAGAATCCCGCTGCAAAGCAAACGAAAAGCATTAAACAGCTTCAAAGCCGCATGCGGATCATCATGACGGGTACTCCGATCGAGAATAATTTGTCCAATCTCTGGTCGTTATTTGACTTCTTGAACCGTGGTCTGCTGGGAACCACAAAGGAATTTTCAGCCTTTACAAAGCGGCTTGCCAGCGACCCGGGCGGTTATGCGAAGCTGCGGGAAATGGTTGCCCCGTTTATTCTGCGCAGATTGAAAACTGATAAGACGGTTATCACGGACCTCCCCGATAAAACGGAAATCTCTACCTATGTCGATCTCTCAAAAAAGCAGACCGTGCTGTATCGAAGCATCATTTCAGGACTTGAGAATTCGCTGGGAGATGCGGAAGGAATCCACCGTAAGGGACTTGTGCTGGCAGCAATTTCCAAGCTTAAGCAGATCTGCAACCATCCCGATCAGTATCTTGGACAGGTTTTGTTTGAACCGGGGGAAAGCGGAAAAGATCAGCTTCTGAAGGTGCTTTGCGAAACTATTGATGAAAAACGGGAACGGGTATTGGGTTTTACCCAATTCAGAGAAATGACGGAGCCGCTGGCAGGATTTTTAAAAAGTATTTTTCATCGTGACGGTCTCATCATTCACGGCGGTATACCGGCAAAAAAACGGACGGAACTGGTGGATAGATTCCAAGGTGAAGACTACATCCCGTTTATGGTATTATCTATCAAAGCGGGCGGAGTGGGGCTGAATCTCACTGCCGCGAACCATGTAATCCATTTTGACCGCTGGTGGAATCCCGCCGTGGAAAATCAGGCTACAGACAGAGCCTTCCGCATCGGACAAAAAAAGGATGTTATGGTTTACAAGTTCATTTCATCCGGCACGATAGAGGAGAAGATCAACGAAATGATCAATGAAAAAAGCAAGCTTGCTCAGGACATTATCGGCGCAGGCGGCGAAACATGGATCACGGAGCTTGATAACAGCGAACTTTTGAAACTGTTGCGTCTGGAATAATTGAGGTTAATAAATATGTGGAAGCACGACAACTTTAAGGGTCCTCCGTCGCAAGCGGAGCTCCGTCGCAGGGCGGAACAGAGTAAAAGCAGGTCTGCGGGTTCCGGGAAAGTGATGGACCCGGTGATGATCACAGGACGGCAGATCGCAGGCAGCTGGTGGGGTCAGGCCTGGTGCGCCAATCTCGAAAAATATGCCGATTACCGGAATCGCGTGGGGCGCGGTAAAAACTATGTCCGCGCCGGAGCGGTCATTGACCTGAAACTGGAAGGCGGAATAATTACTGCTAAAGTTCAGGGATCAAAAAAGACTCCATATAAGGTTGAGGTAAAAATCGATCCCATCCCGGAGGCTCGTTACCAGGCTGCCCTGAAGAGCTTGAGCAGCCGCATTGAAAATATTGAGGCTTTGGTGAACGGTAATTTTCCATTGGAGATGAAGTCGCTTTTCACGGGCCCTAAGAGCAGCCTTTTTCCAAGTCCTCGAGAAATACATTTTACATGCAGCTGCCCGGACTGGGCAAGTATGTGCAAACACGTCGCTGCCGTTTTATATGGAATAGGAAACCGGCTCGATCATGATCCGCTTCTGTTTTTTACAATACGAGGGATCGAGGTCAGTGATTTTATCCAGTGGTCGGTCGAGGAGAAGCTCGGTGCTATGCTGAAAAATGCAGATAGGGAAAGTCCAAGAATTATAGAGGATCAATCCCTGAAAGATCTCTTTGGGGTTTTGGAATAAGGAGGAAATTATGCGCGTTAAATTGCAGGATATCGTTGACGCACTCAGCATGCAATTTGAAGAACAGCAGCAGTTTTTGAATCTTGAAACAAGCGAAATCACACTTGTTCAGGATATTCATTTTCGCATCGCTGAGGATATCGAGGATGTCGATCATTTTGATTACCCAATCGAATGGGAAAAAGAAGAGATTTTAAAAGCATACGATGTACTGGTTTCAGATGATAATTATTTGGCATTGCCGGACAGATACGAGGTAAATGAGTACAATATTATGGAAGAATTTTGCTTGCAACTGCTTCCGCCGAAATCCGAAGTTTTCCTGAACGCAATTCGCGGACGCGGTGCGTTTCGGAGATTTCGGGATTTGCTGGAGCGCTATGGCATACTTGAGCAGTGGTATAACTTTGAGCAACAGTCGCTGACAGAAATCGCGCGAGAATGGTGCCGTAAAAACGAGGTACCGTATGAGTAGGTCTTTTCTGCTTTCTTGTTTTAATGCTCATTTGCTGAAATCAACGAAATGAGGTTACCTTACCTACAACCACAGGTCGGCGGTTCGAATCCGCCCGGGAGCTCCATAAAAATACGGATACCATCTGGTATCCGTATTTTTATTGCTCTTGCTGTTGATTTGAACCGTCGGCAGAAGGGGTTCGGGGAAGAACTCCGTCCCCGAACAGAGATGCCCGTAGGGTTTAAAGGCATCGGATCACCGCTCCGGGGGTAACAGGCATCGCAAGATGCCGCCGCCAGGGGGCAGAGCCCCATATGCACTAACTTAATATTTGGACAGTTGTAGCCGATTTCCAATCTTTCTCTTTTCGACTCTCAAATTTATAAAGGCATTTTCTAACTCCGAAAAAAGTGTGCTGTCATCACAAAAACTAG
>JAQUYZ010000151.1 GCA_028691625.1 Eubacteriales bacterium | reverse complement strand
GACACCGATGGACTTGAATTCCGTTACCGGAATTTGTGTTGCTTCTGCCAGGCTGATCACCTGCTCCGCCATGAGCGCTGCGATCTGTTCATAGGTCTCCCCTTTTGGAAATGCAACATTTCTGCTTGCAATGATCTCCATATTGTCTGAAACGACCCCCACCTTCAGGTTGGTACCGCCCACATCAAAACCGATTTGATACATATTGAATTCTCCTATCTGTTATTTTGTACCCTCTTTGGATCAAATTCATCCTTTTTTCGCTTCGCTTTTCTTCCGCCCATTCAGCCTAAGGCCGACCGTGTTGTCGGAACCGCAAGAATATTGTCGTAATTACACGAATTAAGCCTCGTTGCATCGTTCTTTTCTTGTGTTATAATTAAGAACGTAGTTTCGATGCTGAAAATCCGATTTTTAAATGCAATACTCTTTATTAACGAATGATCCATAGTAAACGAGAATAGGCGGCCGCCACAGAACTTTCGGGATTTCTTTACTTCTGATTCCGGAAACACCTCTGTTGCAGGTTGCCTATTCTCATGTGTTTCAACAAATTCTAGTCGTTACAGGTCATAATAATATCCGAATTCCGCGGGATTCGGTATCTTATTAATCTGGGAAGCCTCTTCCCTCTTCTTCCGGATCCATATCTCGATCAATTTGCTTGAAAAGACATTTCCCCGGAGCAGAAATTCATGATCTTCTTCAAGGGCATCCAGGGCCTGCTCCAGAGTAGTCGGAAGTCCCTTAATTTTTTTCCGCTCCTCCGGGGACAGGTGATAAAGATTGATATCGTAAGGTCCATATCCTTCTTTTTCCGGGTCGATCCTGTTTTTAATTCCGTCCAGCCCTGCCATCAAAATTGCCGCATAGGCAAAATACGGATTGCAGGTGCCGTCAGGGTTGCGGATCTCAAAGCGTTTGTCCTCCGGGGCCCTTGCATAATCAGGAATTCTGATGACCGCGCTTCGATTTGCGGTGGCATAACATATGCTGACAGGCGCTTCATATCCGGGTACAAGCCGTTTATAAGAATTCGTGCTCGGATTGGTGAATCCGCAAAGAGCGGGCGCATGCTTCAGCACGCCGCCGATAAAGTACAGAGCGGTTTCACTGAGCTGAGAATAGCCCTGTTCATCAAAAAAGACCGGCTTGCCATCCTTGAACATGTGCATATGGACATGCATACCGCTTCCCGCCTCATCAAAGAGCGGTTTGGGCATGAAGGTTGCCGTTTTGTTTTCTTTAATAGCCGCATTTTTTATCACATATTTTATAATCATCGTCTTGTCTGCCATTTCACAGAGTCCGCCAAACTCGACCTCAATCTCCGATTGGCCCGGCCCCCCCACCTCGTGATGGTGGTATTTGATACCGACGCCCCTGTCTTCCAGAAGCATACACATCTTGCTTCTCAAATCATAGTTGACATCCATAGGAGGAGCTGTATGATATCCGCCCTTGTGAGAAACCTTAAATCCCAGGTTGTGACCGCTTCGGCCGCTGTTCCATTCCGCCTGCTCGGCATCAATGGAATAGCATGAAATCTGCGGCTTAACCTCATAGCTCACGCGATCAAAAACATAAAATTCAAATTCCGGTCCAAACCGTATCTCATCTGCAATTCCTGTCGATCGCATGTAGGCTTCCGCATGGACTGCCACCGCCCTTGGATCCTGCTCAAATCGTCTGAGCGTATCTCCGATCACAAACACATCCCCGATCATGGATAACGTCGGAATTTCTGCGAAAGTATCATATGCTGAGGTTTTAATGTCCGGTATAAACACCATGTCGCTTTTCTCAACAGCTGCAAATCCATAATTGGAACCGTCAAAGCCTATGCCGTATTTGAGCGTTTTTTCCGTGAATCTTTCCGCCGGTATGGTCAAATGCCGCCAACGTCCGAGAATGTCTACCATTTTAAAATCGATCATTTTGATCCCCTGCTCCTGGCAGAAAAGTTTCAGCTCCTCAAAGGTGTTAAACATCGCATCTCCTCCTGTTACATTTTATATTATCTATTTCAATCCCAAAGCTTCTCCGGGTACAGACCTTTATCCTTCATGGATTGAAGGGCATTTACCACCGATTCCCGATCCTCCTTGTACGTTACGCCAAACCATCTGTCAGCGGATGGCAGTATTTTTACTTTTGCTTTGTCTTCCTTCAGCAGCTGGTCTACCGTCAAGGGGAGCAAAAATTCGCCTTTTAATGGATTTTCGATGAGCGCCTGATCCAGAAAAGCAGGGAAACGTCCTTCTATTTCTTTCAGCATGCTGGGTGTGAAGCCCCAGAAGTTCATAGATACTGTCGTTCCCTCCGGAACAGACTCCCAGTCCTCTTCGTTTTCCGTATATTGGATTTTTCCGTCCCGCCGCATGATTTTAGTGCGCTCCGTGATTCTCCTCAAGTATCCTTCCTCCGTCTTTTCACAGACACCTCTTGCCACGTGCCCGTTTTCTGTGAGGGTGTTTTCCAGTAAATATCCGACCATGCTGTAGCAGTATTTTTCGCGGTCCTCTGCATGTTCAAGAAAATCATACATGGAGTGAAACGCTCCCGCTCCGTAATAATCATCTGCATTGATGACGGCAAAGGGACCGTTCACCTTACCCCTGCAGCTCAACACCGCATGACTGGTTCCCCAGGGCTTCACCCGGCCTTCCGGAACCGAATATCCCAAAGGCAGATCATTGATATCCTGAAAAACGTACTCCACCTTAATAAACCTTCCGGATTTCTCGTCGATCAGCGCCCTGAAGTCCTCTTCCATTTCCTTTTTAATAATGAAGATCACCTTTTTAAAACCGGCCATCACCGCGTCGTACAAAGAGAAATCAATGATCAGCTCCCCCGCGGATCCCACAGGATCCATCTGCTTCAGACCTCCGTATCTGCTGCCCATACCGGCCGCCATTACTACTAACACTGGTTCTTTCATTTCCATCCACCTCATTATATTGCCCTTCAGAATTTGTGTTTCCTTTTCAGTCAGATTTATAAATCTCTTCGATTCATTTCATTTCCATTGTATTACAATTTTATACCAAGAGATTTCCGTTTACAACTTATTTTCAGAGGCTCGGGACCTTCTTGTCAAAATATGCAGTTGTCATCAGCGCTCCGATTCATATATAATAGGATAGACAAGCAGACAGAAAATAATAAAGTACAAATCATAACAGAGGTGTAAAATGGGAGCAATGCCATATCGTATATTTTTAATAGGCTATATGGGCTCGGGGAAAACAACGGTTTCGAAAATATTGAGCAGAAAAACCGGAGTCTCCTGGATCGATATGGATCAGGAAATAGAAAAGGCGGAGGGCATGCCGATCCGCAAAATGTTTATCAAATACGGGGAACATGAATTTCGGAATAAAGAAGCGGAGCTTCTGGACAAGCTCTGCCATGTGTCCAGCGCCCTCGATGTGATCGCGGGTGAGAGCACTGGCATCCCGAAGGTTCTTGACCTGGTCAGCAAATACGAATCCTTTGCCAACAGGGAGGATCCTCTGATCGTTTCCTGCGGCGGCGGGATCATTCTGGATGAGTTGAACCGAAAAATCTTAAATCGTCAATATACGATCTTTCTGGAGGCAGCTCCTGAAATGCTGTTTGGGAGGGTAAAGGGAGACACGAACCGGCCGTTCGCTTTTATGGATACCGATGATGAGAAAGAACGCATCCGGAAGTTTCTGGATCTGTATCAAAAACGGGAACCCCTTTATAAAGAAGCGGCCTGTGTCACTATAAAAATCGAGGAAAAAAATCCGGAAGAAATCGCGGAGGAAATCCTGAATCTGTTTTAACGGAGCTGTTAAAAGGGTCAAGCTGATCTCAATGATGAGTTTGACCCTTCTCTGTCAGTGATTCTCTTCCTCTGCCATTGCATCTTCTCTGGTTTCATGAACCGTCCCTTTCGGGTGCTGGGGCGGAGCGTAAATAGAATACAATTTCAAGGGTTGATTCCCCGTATTGTATAAATTGTGCCAGGTTCCCGCAGGAATAATAATAGCAAAATCATCCTGAACCATTTCTTCATAAACCAGTCTGTCCCTTCGGCTGCCCATTTTGACAAGCCCTTGCCCCTCTTCAACCCGTAAAAATTGATCCAAATGCGGGTGGATTTCCAGACCTATGTCTTCCCCGGGCTGAATGCTCATCAGGGTAAGCTGCAAATAGTCACCTGTCCATAGTGCGGTACGAAATGCATCATTCCGTTTTGTTACTTCATCTATGTTGACTACAAACGGCATTGGACCATAATCTGCCGAATTATTTGTGCGGTTGTTCCTTGCCTTTAATTCGTTACGTGAGTACGCTCTGTAAGTGCGATACATTGCATTCATTCCTTTCATGTTTTATATCATCATGATATTCTCCATGACAGGAATTTGTGTTTAAACTTCCTTTGCCTGCAATTCCACAAGCTTAGTCTTGATGATTTCTTCGACTTGTTCCGCCAGGTTATTTGCTTCCGTCTTTGAAAGCCCTTTTGTTTCAATGGCGGGATGAATGTGAAAATCCACCGTCGCTCCGGAATGTACATAGCCCAGATCTTCATACACGTGATAGGTCCCGTTCAGGGTAACAGGAACGACCGGAATACCTGATTTCGTTGCGAGCCGCAGACTGCCCTTCTTGAATTCTCCCATCTGCGGTCCTCTGCTTCTCGTTCCCTCCGGATAGATTACCAGGGAAAAGCCATTGTGCAAGAGCTCAATCCCCTCCTCAATGGTTTTCAGGGAGGAACGGGCATCATCCCGCTCGATAAAGATACTCCTGATGTCTCTGATCCATTCTCCGAAAACCGGAATCTTCCCCAGGGTTGTCTTCGCCACAAAACCGATCTGTTTTCCCGTGAGGACCGCACAGTAAACCGGAATATCCGCATAGCCCTGATGGTTCGAGACGAACAGCACCGGCCCGTCGGGCACATTCTCAAGTCCGGTGACATTGAGCTTAATCCTATATTTTTTCATGATCCCGCGGCCCCAGGTAGTCGTTGAGTTGAGAATCTGCTCCCGTTCCTTCTCAAAATCTCCTGCATCTCGAAAGCCTTTTATTTTATAATGGAAAGGCCTGAGATGTCTCAGGTTGAAATACATCCAAAACGCAAAACAAATCGTTTTCACTGTTTTTTTCATTGTTTTTCTCCTTCGGCATATCACTGTCATCGAATTATAATAGAGCTATCATACCACAAGAAAGGTGGTCTTTTCCATACAAATCTATTATAATAGACAGGATAAGGATGGGATATGGATACGAAAAAAACAATTGAGGACAATAACAAAATACAGAAGGAAAAACACATTCCTTTTTTAGGCAAAAAACGGGCATTCGCAGCCGGCATCTGCTTTATTGTCTTTTTGTTTATTTCCTGGTTCGTCGTAACAAAAGAC
>JAQUYZ010000150.1 GCA_028691625.1 Eubacteriales bacterium | reverse complement strand
TTGCTGTCTACGAAAAGCAGAACGAAAAACAACAGAAAGCACCAACTGGATTCATATAAGAATGTAGGATGTACCATCTGTCCGTTCACTGTGATCGCCCAAGGCAGCTCGGTAGGCCCGCCATGGGCCTCCTGATTGAAGTAATTTCCCCAACGCCCGATAGATTGGGCAATGGCTATGGCCGGCGCAATCAGGTCCAGGAGATTCATCGGTCGGATATCCCACAGCTTGCACAGCAGTATTGCAGTCAAAAATCCCAGAATCAGACCGCCATGGATTGCCAGTCCGCCATTTCTGGTATTGATTATCTTATAAAAATCCCCTGCATAGTTATCCCAATTAAATATTACATAGTAAAGCCTGGCTCCTATCACACCGAATGGAACTGAAATAAGAATAAAGTCCAGGGTCTTCTCCGAAGCGATCCTATGAACCGGCGCTCTCCAGTATACGATAATAACTGCCAGAACCATAGCGGCCGCAATGATAATTCCATACCACATAATATCAATTCCGAAAACCGTAAATGCAACTGGATTTGGTGTTGGCATTGCTTTTCCTCCTTATCCCCCTTGAAATATGAATAATGTAAATAAAATGCATTTACTGCATATCAATTCTTAATATTATACACTAAAACTGTTTTGATGCACAACCTATCTTCTATTTTTCCCCGCAAGAAGTAATAAAATTGACAATATTAATAATAATGTAAAAATATATGCAGGAAAAATATGTTATAATGGTTCAGGTAATTGACGGCTTCCGGCAAAAAGAAGATTAGATGCTGCTATCATTTTATTATTATGTGAAGACAATCTAAGTTTTAATTCGTTTTAATATAATGAGCCGAGTGCGGCTTCTGTTTGCAGAAGTCATTTGGGCGAGCCGGTATACTGATTCGCTAATTCATAGGAGGTATTTATGTTTCGGAAAAGAGTTAATGAGGCGCAAGCCGAGGGGGAAAACACAGTAAAAGTCAAAGTGAAAAAGGCACGCAAGCCGATGTCCAAGAAAAAGAAGAGAATTCTCATTGCAGCGATCATTATTCTGGTGCTTGCTTTGGTTATGATTGTACCCGGATTATTGTCGGGCGGCGAACCTGGACTTTTTGTTTCAACGGGCATTGTTGAAAAAATGGATATCGAGCAGGCTGTTTCCATTAAAGGAACCATTCAAGGCTCCCAAAAGGCAGATGTCGCCACATCACTGAATTATGAAATTGTTTCCATTTTGGTGGAAGAAGGTGATATCGTCAATAAGGATCAGGTTCTGGCCGTTTTGGATTCGAAAGATCTGCAGGATGATTACCAAAAGGCGGCAGCTGCATTGAAAGCGTCTAAATTCAACTATGAGTCTTCAAAAAATCTTTATGAGCAAGGCGCAATTTCAAAAGAAGACTTCCTTAGAGCAGAGAGCCTGTACCAAACCGATAAGCTTACGGTTGAGTCTCTGAACATAGCCGATAAGGTTAATATCAAGAGTCCAATCACAGGTACTGTTACAAGAGTCAATGTAAATATTGGACGTTATGCCAACGATACAGAAAACTCCGAGCCCATGTTTGTGGTCGAGGATCTTCAGAATCTTAAAATGGACGTCAGGATCAGCGAATACGATATCAGCAAGATCCAAATCGGTCAAAAGGTAACGATTACCGCTGAAGTGCTGGGCCAAGACAGTATCTCCGGTACCGTATCAAGAATTTCTCCAACGGGAGAGTTGAAAGATCAAACGTCAAAAGAGATGGTCATCCCTGTACAAATCGATGTCAGCAATGAAAATCCAAGGCTGATCGCGGGCGTCACCGCGAAAGCAAAAATTGAAATTGAAAAGAAAACAGGTGTTATGTCCGTACCGATCGATTCCATCCTGGAGGATCCGAATACCGAAGAGAGCTATGTCATGGTATTGAACGGTACCGTGCTTAAGAAAGTACCAGTGGAACTTGGCCTAGAGGGGGATTTCAATGTAGAACTCACCAAAGGCGATTTGAAGGACGGCGATCAGGTAGTCCTGAATCCGACATTTGATATGACCGACGGTATGGAAGTTTCTCCTGCGCCAGAAATGTAAGGAGGCTGCCATGACAGATGAAATAATAAGAATGGAAACGCTGACCAAGATCTATGATACCGGAGAGATCCAGGTCGAGGCGCTGAAAGGAATTGATTTAACCATACATAAGGGCGAATTCATCGCGATTATGGGTGCTTCCGGCTCAGGAAAGTCAACCTTGATGAATATCATCGGCTGTCTTGACCGTCCAACCGAAGGGCATTACTATCTGGAGAATATCGATGTTAAGGAGAAGAGCGACAATGAACTCTCAGCCGTCCGTAATAAACAGATTGGCTTCATATTTCAATCCTTTAACCTGATTTCCCGCACCAGCGCGTTGAAAAACGTAGAGCTGCCCATGGTTTACGGAAGAATCGGCGCCGAGGAAAGAAAAGAAAGAGCGCTGGAGTTGTTAAAAAATGTGGGACTGGAAGACCGCGCCCAGCATATGCCAAACGAGCTTTCCGGCGGGCAGAAACAGAGAGTTGCCATCGCAAGAGCTTTGGCCAACAAACCCCATATTATTCTGGCGGACGAACCGACAGGGAATCTTGATTCCCAGTCTTCCGTCGAAATCATGGAAATTTTCTGCAGGCTGAACCGGGAAGGCAACACAGTGATTATCGTAACCCATGAACGGGATATCGCCGAATTCACCAACCGTATCATCACCTTCCGGGACGGACACATCATCAAAGATGAGGTCACCAAGGAGGCGGGCGCATGTTAGTTTTTGAAAATATCCTGCTGGCACTGACAGCGATCAAAAGCAACAAAATGCGTTCCTTTCTGACCATGCTGGGGATCATCATCGGCATCAGCTCGGTCATCGCAATCACCTCCATCGGAGACAGCGCAAAGGGCGTGGTGGGAAAAGAATTTGAAGCATATGGAATGAACAACATGTACATGTACCTCAATTGGGAAATGACCCAGGATGGCATCGAATACTCCGATCTCATCATGCCGGAAGATATTGAAGCGTTACAGACCAGATTCCCGGAGGATATCAAGTATATCGTACCCTATGTCAGTGCAGAGAGCGAGACAAAGGTTGGAAGACTGGAAGGAAAACTCAGTATGTATGGCGTTGGAACCAACTACGCCAAATTTAAAAAAAATATAACAATCCTCCACGGCAGAATGATCAACAAGAGTGATGTAGAAGGGAACAAGGACCGTATCGTCATTGAGAAGAAGGCTGCCTTGAATTTGTTTAACAAGGAGAATGCTGTCGGAGAAACTCTGGGCGTGGTCATCAACAATGAGATGAAGGATCTGATTGTAGTCGGTGTATTCGTAGTACCGCCAAGTCTTTTTGATACTATGTTCATGAGCGAGGCCTACTCGACTTATGTCCCCTATCCCATCCTGCAGACCGGAGACAAGTCCAACTGGGCTGTCGAATTATATACCAATGAGGAAAAGGATCAGGAATTACTGGGAAATGAGTTTAAAAGTTATTTGTCCAGAATCAAGGACAAAGATCCTAATTTTTATGTAATCGAAGCGGCGGAATCCCAGATGGCAACCATCAATAACATCCTTGGCACCCTGTCAATTGCCATCGGAGCCATTGCCGCCATCTCTCTTGTCGTCGGAGGGATCGGCATTATGAATATCATGCTGGTATCAGTAACCGAACGTACCAGGGAGATCGGAATCAGAAAATCTTTAGGCGCGAGAACCAAAGATATTCTCATGCAGTTTCTGATCGAGTCCGTCATCATCTCCGCCATCGGAGGCGTCATTGGAACGATTTTGGGAATCACCATCGCATCGGTGGGCATGAGCTTTGCGAAAATCGACGTGATCGTTGATCCAAAGGTGATTATTCTGGCCGTCGGCTTCTCGGCTGTGGTCGGCATGTTTTTCGGGTTGTATCCTGCAAGAAAAGCTGCAAAGCTGGATCCTATCGAGGCGCTCAGATATGAATAAAAGGAGTTGCCATGCTGTTTTTTGAAAATATTTTATTGGCTATCACTGCCATTAAAAGCAATAAAATGCGATCCTGCCTGACCATGCTGGGAATTATAATCGGAATCAGTTCCGTCATCGCCATCAGTTCCATCGGCGGCAGTGCAAAAGCCGCGGTAGGAAAAGAGTTTGAGGCCTACGGTATGAATTATATGTACCTCTATCCCAATTGGGAGATGTCTCCGGACGGAGTCGAATATTCTGACCTGTTCATGCCGGAGGACATTGAAGCGCTTCAATCCAGATTTTCCGAGGACATTCTGTATTCCGCTCCTTATCTTAACGCGAGCAGCGACACAAAAATCGGACGTCTGGAAGGAGAACTGGAGCTGTATGGTGTGAATGCCGGATATAACAATTTTACGAATATGTCCGTTATCCATGGTCGTATGATTAATAAAAGTGATGTGGAAGGGGAGAAAGACCGTATCGTAATTGACAAGAAAGCCGCTTTGCATTTCTTCAACAATGAGAACCCTGTAGGAGAAACTCTCGGTGTCATAATCAATAATGAAATGCGGGATTTAACCATCATCGGTATCTATGAAGTGCCATCGAGTCTCTTTGATAATATGAACATGAGATCTTCTTATCTGACCTACGTCCCCTATTCGATCCTTCAAACCGGTGATATGTCTTCTTACTACATTGAGCTTTACACAAACGAGGAGAAAAATCTGGACACCTTGGCAAATGAATTCATCCAGTATCTGGCACGGATCAAGGATAAGGATCCTGCATTTTACGCCTATGACTCCGCTGAGTCGCAGCTCACACAGGTCAACAGCATACTTGGCACACTCTCTATCGCGATCGGTGCCATAGCCGCCATATCCCTGGTAGTTGGGGGGATTGGCATTATGAACATCATGCTGGTATCTGTAACCGAACGAACCAGAGAAATCGGCATCAGAAAGTCATTAGGAGCGCGAACCAAAGACATCCTCATACAGTTTCTGATCGAAGCAATGATTATCGCTGCCATTGGGGGTATAATCGGAACTGCCCTGGGTACCGCCGTTGCGGGTGTTGGAATGAGCTTTGCGAAAATTTCCGTAGTCATCAACCCGAAGGTAATTTTTCTAGCAGTCGGTTTTTCTGCTATGGTCGGCATGTTCTTCGGACTCTACCCTGCAAGGAAAGCCGCAAAGCTGGATCCCATCGAAGCGCTGCGTTACGAATAAGGACTTGAATGCATCGTGTGCGGATGCAGCGCCATATGCGTCACTAAGGACGGCCTGTCGGCCGGTCCTTTTTTATTATGTAGGAAATATCGCTGAAAGCGATATGACGTAATATCAAAGAAATCACCTTAAACGTTGTCGCCCTTGTGGCGACATGTGGAAATAGGAATCTTTGATTCCGTCATTTCCACTTTTTTTATAAC
>JAQUYZ010000149.1 GCA_028691625.1 Eubacteriales bacterium | reverse complement strand
AATGGAAGCGGAGATCCTTTCGGGCATGACCATCATGAGCGTAGAAGAGCTTGAAAAGGCTGCCGAATGGTTTATCAACCAGGGCGTAAAGCGGGTATTTATTACCCTTGGACCGGGAGGTGTCTTTTACCGGGATGAGAAGGAAGCCGGTCTGTTCGGAGCAAGGCCGGGCGGGATTGTCAGCGCAACAGGCGCAGGGGATGCATTTTCAGCAGCGATTCTCTATTCTCATTTACAAGGATTTGATATCAGGAAAACGGCGCAAACGGGGACCGCTGCAGCCGCCATTGCCATGGAGTCAAAATCGGCTGTGAACAGCCGGATGTCTGCGGAGCTGCTTCAGAAGATACTGGAAAACGATCTGTAAAAAATAGATTTTTGCAGGATTCAAATAAAAAAGCAATCTGGTGATATGTCAAGAGTTGAAAAAAAATAATTTTATAAGAAACGAATAATTAGTTGCACACCAAAAAGACCTAAGTCCCAAAATAAGAAAATAGGCAAAAAATGTAAGCTATTCAGTTAAGGATACCCTTTTCGCAGAGTAAAGCTGATTATTGGCCAGCAATCCAAAAATCAAGCGGATAAGTTTACGAGATGTAAGTGCGAGTGCTCGTTTGTGCTGATGGGTTTTAACTTCAGCGTACTTTTTAAGATAAAAGTTTCCATACTCAGGAACATTGTTTCTAACACTGTTGGCAGCTTCGATTAAATAGTACCTGAGATATTTGTTGCCTGCTTTAGACATACGAGTGTCATCAGCCGAAAAATTTCCGGATTGATTCTGCTTCCAAACAAGTCCGGCATACATAGCCAAAGCTTCATGAGAGTGAAATGAGGAAATGCTACCGATCTCGGATAATATGCCAGCTGCGAAGACAGGCCCGATCCCAGGGATTGAAATCAAGCACTGATACTCTACAGGGTTAAGCCCTTTAATAGCCTTATCGATAGCTTTATCAATGATTTTGATTTCAGCCTGATAAGCTGAAATACAATTAAACGAAGAAGCAATCGAAATGGTTAAAGGCTCATATAAGCACTTATCAAGTCTGTATGAATTACGAGCAGCTTGTAGGAGGATAGAAGCAACCTTTTCGGGGTTTGCAAAACGGTTCTTGCTTGTCCTACAAACGAAATCAACAAGTTGCTCAATAGGCATATTGGCAAGATCTTCAAGAGAAAGCATCTCGGTCAATATTGCAGTGGCGGTGGCGGTATGATTACTCGTAAAAGGATGCTCGTCATCTTTTAAGACCGAAAGTTCGCTAAACTTGAGGAATATGTTTGAAACCATATAAGTTTTTTCTTTGGTAATACATTCAACAAGATGCAGCCTATGTCTAGTAAGGCGTTGCAAAGCAAGATATTGAGAACCACGCCAAGGCTCAACATTGATACGACCAACCCTAGCAAAATCAGCAATAACAAAAGCATCAATAGGGTCAGTTTTAGAAAGACCCAAGAAAGACTTTTTGTAATTCGCTATCATCTTAGGATTAAGACAATAGACATAAGGGTTGTGTAGCAGTAACAATGAACATGACGAGAGGTAGTTAGCAATATGTATGCCGTAAAAAGAAGTAGATTCAAGAGCAAATATAACAGTCTTGAATTTACTTCCCTCGAGCAAGGAAGCGACCTTAGAAGCAAATTCCTCCGATCCTGGCTGATTGTTGGGGAAAGAACCCTGGAGAAGCTTGTTTGATTGAAAATCTAAAGCACAAATAACATTTGACTTAGAACTTACATCAATACCTACAAATAAAGTAGAAAGAAAATCTAATTTCTTCATTCAAAATCACCTCCTTTCGTGGCAGGGATGAGGAATTTAGTAAGGGATACCCTAATCTTAAATGCTGACTGCAACCTCGCACCATAAGCATTCACCTCCGGGAGTAATCTTTGCTGGTAGGCTCCCGCCAAGGGACGCAACATCTGTGTCAGCAGGATATGACATTTAAGTTAGGCGTCAAGCTTTTTCAGCAAAAGCCATAGGGCTTTGCAGGGAGTGGAAGACTTAACCTTAGCTATATATTCCTATATGGGAATTGTAGCATTAGGGTATCCGTTAATAAATCCGTTAAATTAAAAAAGTTTTGTAAACAAGTGAAAAACCTGATTACAAAACATATTATACGAGGAGTGGAAGGATGATGAAAAAAGAGTTCGACCCGGGCTGCATCACATTCAGTCAAATGAACATGATTTTTAATGCAAGATTATTTCAGAGAATGCTGACGGTATGGACCAGAATCTATCTCATCAGCCGGTATGAAGGGATCGGAACGGCGGAAGAAGCCTTTGGCCGGCTCTATCTCGAAAACATGGATTTTGGGGATCAGCTGCAGATTCTGTTTGGCCGCATCAATGCGGACAGATATTCCCGGCTGCTCAATGAATTCTCGGTGGGAATACGGGAAATGATCACAGCGCAACTGCGGGGGGACACCGAGGCCATGCAGCGGGCGGTGGACCGGCTGTACCGGAATAAGGAGGAAAGGGCAGCATTTCTGATCTCGATCAATCCTTACCTCGACGAAAGCCAGTGGCAGGAGATGCTGACGGAGTATCTGCGCCTTACTATTGAAGAAGCCAACGCCTTCGCATCGCACAACTATGAAAGGGACATTGCATTATACGACCGGCTTATTGCGCTCAGCGACAGTATGGGGTATGTATTTTCAGAAGCGCTGTATGATTATATTACATCCGGCGGCCGGTGCACGAATGATTTGCAGCCGGAACAATGTCTGACCTATGACCAGATGAATGCGATCTTCGGCATAAGAATGCTGTGGTTTGAGATCGCTACGTGGTCGAGAGCCTATATGCTCAGCAAAATCAAGAACATCGGAAACGTGGAAGAAGTCTATGCCCGTTTCAGGCAGGTTTCCGATGAATTCAGCAATGTGATGCGCGCAATCTTCGGCGAGGAAGCGGCTGTGACGGTAGAGCAGCATGTCGATCTATTTATCGAGCTGCTGGACGCATTGATTACAGCCCAAATGGAGGAGGATACTGAGACAGCGGACAGAAGCGTCAAGCTGTTATATCAGGACGCCCGGGCACACGCGGATTTTCTTGGTTCCCTTAATCCCGTCTGGCAGGGTTCCGAATGGGAGACGATCCTGTATGATATCGTCCGTAATTTGATCGATGAATCCATCATGCTTCTGTCCGGGAACTATGCGGAGAATCAGGAAATTTTCGCTACGCTGCTGGATAAGGCGGAGGCCGCCAGTGAATATTTTGCCCGGGGGATTTATCAATATGCGGCTGAAACAGGTCTTTCAGGAAGCAGATAAGTTACTCCCGGATCTGATGTTCCCGCTGCAGGATACGAAGCTTCTTCGTATGACTGAAGGCTGCGTCATTGAGATAAAGAAGGCACGAAGCCGCTTCATATATCTGATTTTGGATCCTATGTCGGAATAAAGGTCGAGGGCGCCGTCCGAGACCTTTTTTCTCACGTAGATCCAGCGGAAGATCGACGCCACATGCTCCACTCCCGTCTCTTCCAGAAACCGGATATAGGATTTGCTTTCGCAGCTTGAAGGCATGTGGATCCCTTATCAGCCATTTCATTCAGCCACTTTTCCTCTTTTTCGTATTCCCAGCCCCAAAGCAGTTTATATACCGTATGTCTCATTTTTTCTGCCTCCCATTTATTATCTCTCCATTTTCAATCAACTCTTTCAGCCGGATGATTTCATTCCCGACTGTTATTTTTCCGTCTTCGGTGATCTCATATTCTTTCCTGCGGGAATTTGTTTCCCCGGGCAATGCTCTGATCCACCTTTTTTCCAGTAAGGTGTTGATTGCCCCATAAAGTGTGCCTGCCGCCAGATTGACTCTGCCGCTGCTAAGCTCGGAAACATTCTGCATGATCCCGTACCCATGCAAGGGCTCGTAAAGGGAAAGAAGGATATAATATACTGCCTCCGTCAGGGCGATTGATTCTTTGCTTTCTGTCATGTGTGCTTCCTCCTGCCAACCCAAATATGTCGGCCTACGTTATATCCGATAACGATATAAGTATAATTGGGGTCGTTTCTTTTGTCAATAAAAAATATTGGTATTTTTTCTCAATTTTATTTTTGATCTGCCGATATACATACTAGAGTGTGGATCCAACTGCCGAACGCAGAGGGGGAATTTCCAGTGAGAATTGAAAGCTCAAACTTAAACCTGCAGGGAAGCAGCCATATCGCTGCAGCTGCAAAAATGGAAGAAAGCTTAAACATGTGGGCCAGCAGAGGTACTGCAAGCGCAGGTGCCGCTGTGGATGCGCAGGAGTTTACGCAGCAGGCAATCAAAATAAGCGGTTCTTTGACTTCATCTGTTACCGGAACGGCTGAAGCGTCAGAAGACGATCCGATTACCAGCAAGGAGGAATTAAAGATCAGAATGATCGAAGAATTCCTGTCCCGTCTGATGGGGAAAAAGGTTAGACTTCGCGTGCCCAGAATCAAGCAGATCTCCGGGGGATATGACAGCAGCGGACAGGCTCTGGGCGGACTGAAGATGGTTTCGATTTCCGGCAGCCAGACGGGCAGCGCCGGCTTCGGATTGATCTACAATCGCAGTGAAACGCAAATCGAAAGGAGCAGGGTTTCTTTTGCGGCGGAGGGCGTGGTGAAGACCACCGACGGAAGGGAAATCAATTTGAACCTTAATTTCAACATCGATCAGGAGATCGTAAAGCAAAGCAGCTTCCAGCTTCGGGCAGGCGATGCGTTAAAGGACCCGCTTGTGATCAATTTTGACGGAAGTGTGGCCTCTTTCTCTGACAGAACCATGTCTTTTGATATCGACTACGACGGAGATCAGGATACCATACAGATGCTGAATTCGGGCAGCGGGTATCTAGCGCTGGACAAGAACAACAACGGAACGGTGGATGACGGGAGAGAGCTCTTCGGACCTCAGACCAACCACGGTTACGGGGAACTGACCCAATATGACGAGGATGGAAACGGATGGATTGATGAAAATGATTCGATATTCAATCATTTGAAAATATGGTCTCATGATGAACTGGGCAACAGCATGCTTGTGGCTCTGACGGACAAGAATGTCGGTGCGATTTATCTCGGAAGTGTTGAAACACAAATGAATTTGTACAGCTCGGCAGGAGTGGCCGGGGCTTTGAGAGAGTCCGGACTCGTGCTGCTGGAAAACGGAGAAAGCCGGATCATGCAGGAGCTTGACGTAAGGATTTAAAAGTTTTGTTCCACTTCAGTCTTTACATCGCTTTTTTCCTATGCTATGATAAGGGAAATCAAACGACAGGAGCATAGCATGGTTACGCCGGTATTTGCAGCTGAATACACTTACGTCAGCCTTACTTCCTACTATTACTGGGGAAGCAGGGCTTGTTTGGGTTTCACGGCAAAAGGGCGCCAGAGCTGTTCTTAAAATAGTAGGATCAGTAT
>JAQUYZ010000148.1 GCA_028691625.1 Eubacteriales bacterium | reverse complement strand
GATCCGAACCCTGATATTATCGATAAATTTCTTGTCATGGCAGAGAAAAATCGTACGGATATCGTAATCTGCATCAATAAAACCGATCTGGTCTCTGATGCAAAAAGAAAAGAGATTGAAGAAATTTATCAGGATATTTATCCTCTTGTCAGCGTCTGCGGGAAGACAGGACAGGGCCTTGAGGAACTGGCGGCCTTGCTGAAGGACAAGAAATGTGCTTTGGCAGGACCTTCGGGTGCCGGCAAGTCAACGCTGCTGAATCTGCTTCAAAGCCGCTTTACGGCCGAGACAGGCGATATCAGCGAAAAGACGAAACGAGGGAAGCACACCACCAGACACGTAGAAATTTTTGAAACAGACTTCGGTGCGCTGCTCTTCGATACACCGGGCTTTACCTCCTTTGACATTCTGGATGCGGAGGAGGACGAGCTGCATTTTCTCTACCCGGAAATGTCTGCTCTCGTCGGCGGATGCAAGTATGACGATTGCCGCCATATCAAGGAGCCCGAATGCTGTATCCGCGACGCGGTTCAGCAGGGGAAAATCCATGAGTCACGGTATCAGTCCTATGTAAATCAGTACAGAGAGATCCAGGAAAAGAAAAAGTATTAGCCAGAAACAGGAATGATTCACTTAAGTTAAAATTAATCAAAAAATAAAAGTAAAGAGGGAGATCCAATGAACCGATTAGCACCATCGATATTATCCGCAGATTTTTCAAGGCTGGAAGAGCAGGTCGCACTCATCGAAAAAGCCGGTGCGCAGGTCATTCACGTTGATGTGATGGACGGACATTTTGTGCCGAATATCAGCTTTGGTGCCGCCGTAATGAAGAGCCTTCTCGGAAAGACAAAGCTGCCCTTTGACGTTCATTTGATGATAGAAAATCCGGACAAGTATCTGGAGGATTTTGCGACGGTAAATACTGAGTACATTACAGTGCATGCGGAAGCATGTCCGCATCTCCACCGTACGATACAACATATCAAATCCTTGGGGATCAAGGCGGGTGTATCCTTGAATCCGGCCACGCCGGTTTCCGTATTGGATGTCATTTTCGAAGACCTTGATCTCGTATTGATCATGTCGGTCAATCCGGGCTTCGGCGGTCAGAAGTTCATCCCTTCAGCCTTGGGCAAGATCAAAGCGCTGAAAGATCTGAAGGAGCAGAGAAATCCCCATCTTGTGATTGAGGTTGACGGCGGGATCACAACAGAAAACATCAGAACCGTAACAGATGCCGGGGTAGATCTCGTAGTAGCCGGTTCCACAGTTTTTTGCGCTCCCGATATCGAGAAGCGCGTGAAGGAAATGCTGGAACTGATTAAATAAACGATCTGATCAACTGATTTTGTAAATAAGCGCAAAGAGCCGATTGTGAGATGGGCTCTTTTTTTTGCAGAAAAAATATGGAAATAAATGTTAAATATGGTTGACAAATGGCAAATATATCCTTATTATTAAATTACAATTTATGGAAAATAAATAGGAAGAGGTGGGAAATGAAAGATCATTCATTAAAAAAAATAAAATCATTCCTCGGCATCCTGTTGATTTTGCTGTCTCTTGCGGGTCTCTTCCTCTGGGAGTGGAAGGGGAGGGAAATGATTCTGATGGAGGAGGTTCTCGTTGCCGGTGAAGAAATCCAAAAAGGAAGCACGGTCAGCAGCAGCATGTTTCTCACAAAGGGCGTACCCAAATCGAATCTGGTGGAGGGAGCGCTCACTCCGGCAGACATGGAACTGCTTCAGGGCAAGGTCTCTTCACAGCTTATCGTGAGAAACGATCAGATCATCATGAGATATTTCAGGGACAACAAATTTCATCTGAACCGGAACGAATCTATTTTCGTACTCAATCCAAGCTGGATCGCCATGCGAAGCAGTGCCTTAAGAAGAGGGGATCTGGTCGACATCTATGACAGCAACGGCCTGGACCTGCTTGGAACCTTCCGGGTCGCCTTTGTAAAAGACGCCTCGGAAAGGGAGGTGCGAAATGCAGCAGGGGAATTGGCCGCAATCGGAGGATATGAAATTTTGGACAGGGCTGACAGCACCTCTGTCATCGATCACATCGAGATCATATCGACCGTACGTAAATATGAGAAGCTTGTAAGCTTCGTCAGCGGGGCCACACCCGCGGCTCTGATCATTGTTCAGAGGGGGGATTGTAATGATTCATAATCTTTTTGCTTTTTTCGGAGCGGATCACAAGGTCGGAACGACCATGGTCGCTCAATCCGTCGCGGAAGCCATTTCCACGCATCATCCGAATTTGAAAATTCTTTTGGCCGCAATGAACGGAAGGGAGAGTAATGAATATATCAGAGAAGCCCCAGCCGGTATTGACGGGTTGAAGATCCATATCGACAATAAGATGATAAATGGAGAGGACTTTCTGAAGACTTGCACACACAAAGGAAACTTCTATGTCATGGCTGGAATCTCCAATGAAACGGAGGAGCGCTACTACCATCCGGAAATGGCAAAATATCTTATGGGAGAGGTGGCGCCGGAATTTGACATGGTGATCGCAGACTGCGGAAATGAACTGGACAACGGACTTGCAGTCGGCACATTGTCTATTGCAGGGGAAAGCTTTTTCGTTGCGGCTCAACAGGAAACGGTGATTAGAAGATACGAAAAAAACAGAAAACTGATAGAAGACCTGGGCATTGGTATAACAGCGTTTCTCATCAACAAATTTTATGAGCAGGATCCCTATGGATTGACCTATATCGCCAACAGGCTGGAGCAGGAAAAGGATAAACTCCTGAAGATAGAATCGGCAGGCTATTCCCGTCAGGCTGAGATCGATTACAAAACGCTGCTGGACTATAAGAATGAGGGATACCTGCAGGATATCCTCACTGTGGCGAATGTGATCCTGCGTAAAAACGGATTCACTGAGATTCAAAGGCAAAGGAAGAGCAGATGGAAAAGTTTTATTTAGATGACTATTTAAAATCCCGGACAAAGGAAACCGACCGGTGCGGCCTGGACTTTAAGAAGCTCTGCAGACGCGTGAATACGGAGTTCCTCAGGGAATGGGAGGATGGAAAGGAAAACCCGGATTCCGCTTTACGGATTCAGAAAAAAGCCATCATCGGATATGAAAATGAGGTTGCTTACTTTAAAAGCAGAATTCATCAGCTCATCAAGAAGAACGGTGCGGAACATTCCTCCTATCCGGACTGGTATGTAAGTCTGGAAGACGGGATCTATCAGGAAAACTGGGGACTGGCAGGCGTGTCGGAATGGTTCTCGGAAAGATTCAGGGAGAGCAGCTCCGCAAAGATCATCGGTGATCGTGTTTATTTTCTGGAGGATGGGCAGATGCGCCTTAAACCCCAGACGATTGCCAGAGACAGACGGGAACAGATGATCAGAGCATTTCTGCTGCTGACCCCCGAAGAGCGGCTGGATAAGGAGTTTCATGAGATTTATATGCTGGACGGCACCCGTGTAACGATCTTCGGCGGCAGTATGACAAAACGGGGACAGGACGTTATCATCTTTCGCAGATATATTATTCCGAACTACAGCTTTGAGGAACAGGCGGACAGAGGCACGATTCCCGCGAGTTCCATTCCATTATTCAAGTCCATGGTCAGACTCGGCTACAATGTGGCTTTCACAGGTGCGGTCAGAACCGCGAAGACGACCTTTCTGTCAACCTGGCAGAGCTATGAGGACAAAAACCTGGAAGGAGTTATGGTGGAGACTGATCCGGAAATCCCCATCCATGAACTGATGCCGGAAGCCCCAATCCTGCAGCTGATTGCAGATAATGAAAAACTGAAGCATCTGTCAAAAAATTTGCTGAGAAGCGATGCAGACTACTTTATTCTGGCGGAAGCCCGGGACGGTATCGCATTGGATACCGCTGTCAAGATCGCCAGCAAAGGTACCAGGAGAATGAAGATCACCTTTCACACCAGAGATCCACTTGAATTTTCCTATGATGTTGCCTTTGAAATCGTAAAAAGTCTTGGCGGCAGTCTGGACGGGACAGCGAGAAAGGTCGCAGCAAGCTTTGATTATATCTTTCATTTTATTCAACTTAAGAATAAAAATCAAAAGCGGTTGAAGGGCATATATGAGCTGGGAATTGACAGAAGCAAGCGTGAAATTACAATGAGAGAGATCTGTAGATACGACCATAAAGCCGATGACTGGATATGGGAATATGCTGTCAGCCAAGACAAATTGGTGATCGGCGAAGAAGAGGATGGAGAAATGCTGGAGGTTTTTCTTAAGGAATTAAAAACGCTTTCAAATTTAAGCAAGGGGAGGGTCCGGAATGCATACTGAAATCCACAGGGCAGACCTGTTGTTCATCTTGATCTCCGGGTCTCTGGATCTGTTGTTTCTGTTTGGTATCTGGCTGCTTTATGCCGCAAGAATTAAATGCCGCTGGGCGAAATTCAGAATGCATAATCGTCTGAAGGCCAGACGGAAAGCGATGAAGCCGGAGACAGCGTTGGAAAAGCATCTGCGCAAGGTTTTAGCCATTTGTTTAAAGAAGCCTATGGATCCGAAAACCTTCCTGCGTTATGCTGGGTTGATCTTTCTCCTTATTCTGCTGGCCGGTATACAGACGGTATCCGCCCCATCCGCATTTCTCATGGCGGGGCTCATTGCCGTCATGCCGTATTTGCTTCTGCGTGTCCGGGTTGAAACCATACGAAGAAAAAGCAGCTATGAAGGAGAAAAACTGATTTCAGAGTTTCTTTGCCAATACAGGATTTCCGGGCTGAATATCTATAAGACCATCGAGCAGGTAATCCTGGTTTCCGAGGGAACGAAAATCACAGGCAGGCTCTTGTTCAAATTGCTGCTGGAGCTGAGAAATACGGGAAATTCACAGGTCATTAAAGAAGCAACGGAGCGGTTTGCCTATGGAATCAATACGGGATGGAGCAGGATGCTGGCCAATTGCATTCGGATTTCAGCAGAAAGCGGTACCAATGTGGCCCTTGCACTGGAAGATATCCAAATTCAGCTCAGAGAGGCAAGGCTGCTGTTTGAGGAACGGAAAAGGCTTAATTCGGAATCTGCCCGGATGGTGATCTTTCTTGCACCGGTTATGTATCTTGGCACAGTCGTCATGTCGGTAAAATATCTGGGAATGTCTTTTGAAAGATTCTTAAAAAATCAATTCTACACGGAGCAGGGATTTCTCCTGATCCTGCTGATTCTGTTTTTATTTCTGATCAATCTGGCATTGATCGAAATCATCAATAACCAACGATTTGACTATTAGGAGAATCGAGAAAGGAGTGGAAAAGGATTTGAACAGAAATCCGGGAAGGAAGTATGAATTTGGATTGGATGATTGGTGTTACCATTGGATTTATGCTTTGCATGGTCGCAGGAATCTGTCTCCTAAAGGACTGCAGCGCCTGGACCTGGAGCCTGAAGCGACGCGCATATTTGAGGAATGGCGTGGCGGGCAGCATAATGAAATA
>JAQUYZ010000147.1 GCA_028691625.1 Eubacteriales bacterium | reverse complement strand
CCCAATATTGCTGTATGATATCACAATGATGATAATCAATATAAAGAATATCGATAATATAACAGTTAAAATTTTATGTTCTCTCAGCCATTTCATACTCTCTTTTTCGTGCCTCTCCCTGCATATTTCTGTATCTTTTCAATACTCAGCAGGCTCTTTCCGGTTCCTTCCGCTACTGCTTCCATTGCATTTTAAGCAATCGTAACTTTCAGCCCTGTCGAAAACTCGATCAAATCATCCAGACCCTTGATCAGACCGCCTCCGCCGGACAGAACCAAGCCATTGCTGACAATGTCGGCAGCAATTTCCGGCGGTGTCTTCTCCAGTGTGCTTCTAATTCCGTCGATAATGATTTTGATCGGCTCCTCAAGCGCTCTCATCGCATCAATAGACGTAATGGTAATCGTCTTTGGAAGGCCGGTTATAATATCCCGGCCCCTTGCTTCCATTTGTTTGATGCTGTCGGGATCAGATTTGTCTATGTATGCGCAGCCAATCGTTTCTTTAATCTCTTCCGCCGTCTTATCTCCAATAAGCAGGTCATAGTGCTTTCTCATATACGCAACGATTGCGTCATTGAGCTTGTCCCCTGCATGCCTCAGAGACGTACTCGTTACAATTCCACCCAGTGCAATGATTGCGATATCCGAGGTTCCGCCTCCGATATCGGCGATCATGCAGCCCATGGCACTGTCAACTGCCAGGCCTGTTCCGATTGCAGCCGCCATCGGTTCCTCAAGTATATAAACTTCTTTTGCTCCCATCTGACGGATTACTTCTTCAACCGCTCTCTTTTCAACTTCTGTTACACCGGATGGAACTCCTACTACAATTCTGACTTTTGTAAAAAAAGACGAATCCGGCATCACCTTTTTGATGTATGTTTTCAGCATACTGGCAGTCATTTCAAAATCCGAAATGACCCCGTCCTGCAGCGGCCTGACGACCAGAATGCTGTCAGGAGTTTTTCCGATCATATCCTTCGCTTCTTTTCCTGTAGCGATTATAGCCTTTGTAAATGAATTGACTGCAATGACCGAGGGTTCGTTGAGAACGATACCCTTGTTTTTTATATAAATTAAGGTGTTTGCAGTACCCAAATCAATTCCCATGTCTTTTATAAATAAGCACATCTTACATACTCTCCTTTAAATCTATACAATTATTCAGCAACGCACTGTTATAACAACATCTTTTCCTTCAGGCTGACATAGATTCCGTCTCCGATGATCAAGTGATCCAGCACCTTGATGCCCAGCAGTTCGCCCGCCTCCACCAGCCTTCTTGTGATTTCGATATCCGTCTGACTCGGCATGGGATTTCCGCTTGGATGATTGTGGACTGCAATCATGGAACAGGCACTTTTTTTAATCGCAGTACAAAACACCTCTCTGGGATGGACCACAGAGCTGTTCAGATTTCCGATTGAAATATTCTCGATCATGATAATTTCATTCTTGGTGTTTAAGAGTAATACCCTAAAATACTCCTTTTTTAAATATCTCATCTCCTCGATAAATAAGGATGCAACTTCTTCCGGCGACTTGATATTTATTTTTTTCTCCTTTGGTTTTGTAGCAATTCGTTTGCCGAGCTCTATGGCTGCAATAATCTGACAGGATTTTGCCATGCCCATGCCGGGTATGTCCGACAACTCCTCAGGCAGGCAGTTTGTTAAATAAGAAATACCTTCTCCTTCAAGAGCAAGGATTCGATTTGCGAGCATGATTGCTGATACTTCCTTCGTCCCGGTTCCGATCAATATGGCGAGAAGCTCTGTATTGGATAAGGTTTCGGCACCGCATTGAATAAGCTTCTCCCTGGGCCGTTCTTCATAAGGCAGTTCTTTGATCATGGCAGTTTTTCTCATGTGATTCATGATTCCCCCCTAAGCGTTTCGCTGATTATTCCTCCTTTTCCCTCATACCAAATTATCTGATGACAATCATCAGTTTCCTTGCTCTCGTAACTCCCATAAGTATTTTTTATTTTAACATTTTAACCGGATTAATACAATGAAAATGAATTAAAATTTTTCCTCATATATAATCCGGACTGCGAGACATAATAATATCGAAAATATAAATTCAGGAGGTTAAGATGGACAAAAGCAATAAAAACCACAGCATTAAATGTACTGTAGATTCCTGCAAATTTCACGCTGACAGCGGCGAATACTGCGCTCTAAGCCAAATTCAGGTAGGTACACATGAAAAGAACCCGACCCAGAATGAATGTACCGATTGCCAATCCTTTGAATCTATGCGCAGTTAAAAGAGATCGCCGGTTCCTGCGGGAATCAGCAGACCAAGGTCATCCGAGTCCAAAGGACTCAGATGACCTTTTCATCTTGTGCCGTGTCGTATCGAATGGTAAAATGTCATAGATCAATTAATTCTGATTCAAATAGAAAAACTCCGTATCAACCGGTTTATTTGAAAGGGATAAAAAATGGAATGTGATATAATTTTAGCCTCGTCTTCACCAAGAAGAATTGAAATGATGAAAAAAATTGGAATTGAGCCGGTGATTATGCCCTCAGATGCAGATGAGACACTTCCCTTTGAAGTGTCAATGGAACAGGCGGTAATGTTTCTTGCTTTAAAAAAAGCGTTGCACGTAGAAAAGTTATACCTGAAGAAACAGCCACGGCAACCGTATTCAGCCGTAATCATTGCTGCGGACACGATTGTTTATAAAGAAGGGATGATCGGAAAACCTGCAGATGAGAAGGAAGCGGAAAAAACGTTGAAGCTTCTGAGAAATTCAAGTCATTTTGTGGCGACCGGAGTCGCATTGGTCAGTCCCGGTTCTCCAAAGCGTTCGGTGTTCTATGATGTAACAGAGGTCTTTTTCAAGGACTACAGCGATGATGAGATCCGGAATTATATTACAACTGATGAGCCATGGGATAAAGCGGGAAGTTATGCGATTCAGGGCGCTTGGGGCAAATATATCAGTCATATTAAAGGAAATTATGACAATGTCATCGGCTTTCCCTGGGAAAGAATTAAGGCTGAATTGAAATCCAACTGGCCGGAAATCGCCCTATAGAAGAGGAAAATGGACAGAGGCTCTTTCTATATCGATAGCGCTGTGCCATGGGTGTTCTCTTTCGCAAGAATCACCCTGGTGCAGCGCTTTCTTATGTCATAAAGAGACAGGTTCCGCTGTCCCCTTTTCAGCCTGACAGGCACTATTTACGTCCTCATTGCATATACTTCTAACACATTTATCGGAAGGGGGGTTATGTATATGAGCTTGTTATTAATCCTTACATCCCTGCTTTTATCGAATCCTCTTGTTTTATTGTCTTCCTATGTTTCAATGGGGAATTCCTTCCCGCAGCCGCTGACGGACACGGAGGAAGCCTATTATCTTTCTCTCTATGAGCAGGGCGATAAGGAAGCAAAAAATATCCTTGTAGAACGAAATTTGAGACTGGTGGCTCATATTGCAAAGAAATATGCAAATACTGGGAAAAATCCGGATGACCTGATCTCGATCGGAACCATCGGACTGATTAAATCTGTAAATACCTATAATCGAAATAAAAGTGTCAGACTGGCAACTTATGCGGCAAAATGCATCGAAAATGAAATCCTGATGAACATCCGGACAACAAAAAAAACAAAAATTGAAATATCGCTCAATGATCCGGTCGGTACGGATAAGGATGGAAACGAAATCAATTTCAATGATATTCTTGGTACGGACACCGATGCGATCATTGATGATATCGATAACAAAATGCAGGTGAAAAAACTGCACGATGCAATTTTTCATCTCCTGAAGGACAGAGAAAGGATGGTGATTATTAAACGTTTCGGACTTGCAGGAGAAAACGCAAAAACACAGAGGGAGGTGGCCAAGGAGCTTGGTATTTCCCGTTCATATGTTTCCAGAATTGAAAAAAAGGCGATCTTTAAATTGAAAGAAGCCTTTTCTGAGGAGTATGAAATTTAGTTGAGGTATTCTACCATCTGACGAAACAGAGGGACTGCCGAACCTCTTCCGGAGCCTCCCGACTCCACAAAAACGGTAATTACATATTGCGGTTCTTCAGCAGGGAAGAATCCGGTGAACCAGCCATGCACTACCATTTCTCCATGGTAAGCTGCTTCTGCTGACCCGGTCTTCCCTGCAATCGTTACGCCGGTTCCCGATAAGTTGTTCGCGGTTCCGTAATTCACGGTGTCGACCATCAAATCCCTGATGAGCGCAGCCGTTTCTTTTTTTATAACACGTCTGGAAGGTTTCTTTTCCAGATATTCTGTCTTCCCTCCCTCTGTGGTTCCTTTGATCAGTGAAAGGCTATAATCCATTCCTCCGGCTGCAATAATAGCTGTGATTCTGGCCGCCTGGGCCGGAGAGACCAGCAGCTTGCCCTGCCCAATGGACAGATTTCCGATTCCCGCTCCTTGTATGTCCTGTGCTCCGGGAAGCAAGCCCGGCTTCTCTTCTATCGGATCCTGAAATGCCCTTTCTCCCACTCCAAAGTTCTTTGCCATTTTCAGAATCTCTTCTCCGCCGGTCATAGACCCGATTTGAATGAAAGCAGAATTGCAGGATTTTGCAAAGGCATCCCGGAAATTGATCTCCCCATGACCTTCTTCCTTCGAACAATTGATTCTGATTCCGTTGATCACTTCATATCCATTGCACTGAAACAGGGTGTCCTCGTTCACCACACCTGTTTCCAGGGCAGCCGCCGCTACGATTATTTTAAAGATTGAACCGGGTGGATACTGGCTTTGGGTCACCTTATTGATAAATTCTTCGTTGCTGCTGTCCAGATATTCTGCGACATGGGCGGGATTGTATGACGGAGCGCTGGCTCCGGCCAGAAGCTCTCCGGTTTTGGCATCCACTACAGTAATGGATCCGCTGTAGCCTGAATCCTTCAATATCTGCTCCGCCTTTTTCTGGATCTTTAGATCTAATGTTGTAATGACGCCGCAGTCAGGATTTTCAATCTTGCTGGTGATCCCAAGTCCCGGAATAATCATTCGTTTCCCGTCCACCGAAGCAAAGACCACCTTCTGTTTTCTGGACAGGATATTGTTAAATTCCTTTTCGATTCCAGAGGCACCCGTACCGTCGATCTCATTGATATATCCTACAAAATGGACTGCCGGCTGCGCTTCTCCATAGCGGGTTGCACCCTTAATGATAAACGCATTGTAATCGCGTTTCAATATATAAGACGCTTCCTCGCTGAACAGCCCGCTGCGGTAAACGATATACCGCGTGTTTTCATTCTCAACCTTTTCCGCACCGATCAATTGAAAGATCCTTGCAGCTGTCGCATCCAGCGCACCCCTCTCAAGGATATAAATATAGCTTACATCGGCCCCCGTGACGTGGTTTCCGTTTCTGTCGAAAATGGTTCCTCTGGCATCCTCCCCGTTCAGGGTGATTCGCTGCTGTTTCGCACTTACCGAGGCATATTTTTCACTTTCCAGTAACTGTACCTGCGTCAGTCTGGC
>JAQUYZ010000146.1 GCA_028691625.1 Eubacteriales bacterium | reverse complement strand
GCGGATTCTTATGATGCAATGACATCAGATCGAGCCTATCGAAGAGGCTTGAGCAAGGAAGAAGCGATTCGGGAAATACAAAAGTATTCCGGAACCCAGTTTGATCCCGACATCGCCAAGGCTTTTGTGGATCAAGTTTTAACCTAGGATGAGTTGCTCTTTTGCATGTTCAATTGATGGATTACCCGTTCAGTAGCTTTGCGATATCATCCGGCTGCGGCATTGCAGGGATTGCACCCCTCTTCGTAATGCAAAGTGCTGCAGCAGCATTTGCAAATTTTGCAATTTCCAATACCTTTGAAAATTTGATATCTCCTACCGTTTCGTCAAGTTCCCCGATGGAATACAGGAAAGCACCCCAAAATGCGTCGCCTGCTCCGGTTGTGTCAATTGCATCGACCGAAAAACCGGGAACTGTCTCACATCCGTCCTTTGTCGCGATCAGCACACCAGATTGCCCCAAGGTTACAGCGGCGATCGAGACTCCGTTGTCGACTAAATGCTTTCCAGCTGTCTGGGGATCTCCATGGCCCGTAAGCAGCTTCGTCTCCTCATCGGACAATTTGATGATGTCCACATAAGGCAGTACAGCACGCATCTGTTCCTTTGCCAGCTCCTTGCTTTTCCAAAGAAGAGGTCTGTAATTGGGATCATAGGATATGATACAATTTGCTTTTTTGCTTCTTCTAGGGCAAAATAAGTCGTTTCTCTTGCAGGGCTGTCCGTTAAGGACAAGGAGCCGAAATGAAAGATCCTGCTGTTTTGGATGATCGATGGATTGACATCCTCACTGGAGATTTTTGTATCTGCGCCGGGCTTTCGCGCAAAGGAAATGCTTCGTTCCCCGTTTTCCAAAAGACTGACAAAGGCAAGGGTGGTAAAATAGTTTTCATCACTAATCAGACCGTCTGTATTGATGTTTGCAGCCTGCAGTGTTTTTCTCAAAAACTCACCCTGCAGATCCGTACCGATTTTTCCGAGAAATGCGGTCTTTTGTCCGAGTTTTGATGCACACGCAAGAACATTGGCCGGTGCACCGCCGGGATTCTGCTCAAATAGATCCATGCCTGCAGGGGATTTCCCCGCAGGGGTGTAATCGATTAAAAGCTCACCGAATGCAGTAATATCACACATTACTATCTTGCCTCCGGATACTCATTGCAGAGCAGATATGCTGCCGGTTCGTCTTCTTCAATGGAAGTGAACCGTTCTTGTGTTTCGTGAAAACGATTATCTATATGGTCATCAAAATCTCCCCGCCCGTAATCCGTTACATCCCAGCCAAGCATATTTTCACGAATTTCATCATATTCGTGTCCCTTTTCGGCCCATTCGGCAGGAGTCCAGTAAGCAAAAGGCGGAAGAGCGACCTGTCTCTCCTCAAGCCAGGCAATGGTTTCTTTTATGAGTAGATTGATCGCAGAACGTTTCATTTGTTGATCACTTCCCTTGTGTTAATATGTCTAAATTATACAACGTAACAAGAGTTCGGACAACTGTGTAAGTATCGTTGGTGAAGCTATCGTTGGTAAAAAATAATACGATTCGGAAATCTGTTGTTCGAATAATGAGCAATACGGCAGAATTGTTGCTCAAAATACGAACACAAATGGAAACGCAAACTCTTAACATGGGCTATAATTACACGATTTTTGTTCTGGCATATTAATTGCACAATCTATTATTAGAATATTCAAAAATATCTAGTGGCAATAATATATTTATAAGGAGGGAATAAAATGCTCAAGAAGAAACTGACGATCAATGGCGTGAACAGAACGGTCGTTGTCGATCCGGAAGCCACCTTGGCGCAGCTGTTGAGAAAGCAATTGTGCTTGACCGGCACAAAAGTGGGCTGCGGGAAAGGAGAATGCGGTTCCTGCTCGGTCATTATGAACGGAAATGTGGTTAGATCCTGTATCGTAAAAATGAAGAAGGTTCCGGATGAGTCACAGATTATTACGATTGAAGGCGTTGGCACCCAGGAAAATCTGCATCCGCTTCAGCTCGCATGGATCGTGCACGGAGGAGCACAATGTGGATTTTGTACGCCGGGCTTCATCGTCTCGGCTAAGGTTCTTCTGGATCAAAATCAAAACCCCACACGGCAGGAGGTCAGAGAGTGGTTTCAGAAAAACAATAATTTATGCAGATGCACAGGATATAAGCCGCTGGTAGATGCCGTCATAGATGCAGCCAGACTGATCAGAGGAGAAATCAAAAAAGAAGATTTGTGGTTCCGGCTGAAGGAGGGCGACAGCATATTGGGAACACCGTACCCAAGACCATCCGCTATGGCAAAGGTAACGGGAACATGGGATTTTGGCGCGGATCTTGGTCTGAAGCTTCCGGAAAATACCTTACATATCAAGCTGGTACAGGCGGAGGTCTCCCATGCCAATATCATTTCCATCGACACTGCGGAAGCGGAAAAAATGCCGGGCGTTTTCAAGGTGATCACATACAAGGATGTCCCGGGCACGAACAGAATCAACGGATTGGCATTCCCCACGAACAAAGGGGATGGCAAGGAGCGGCCGATTCTGAATGATAAGAAGGTTTTCCAGTATGGTGACGCGCTGGCCATGGTACTGGCGGATACGCCGACCCAGGCAGAGGAAGCGGCAAAAAAGGTCAAGGTCGAACTGGAAGAGCTGCCGGCTTATATGAGCGCACCAGCAGCAATGGCTGAGGACGCGGTGGAAATTCATCCGGGAACGCCGAACGTATACTATGAAACCCAGCGCGTCAAGGGAGCGGATACCAAACCATTGATGGAAAGCCTGCCCTACGTCATAGAAGGTGATTTCTACGTCGGAAGACAGCCGCATCTTGTACTTGAACCGGATGTGGGCTTTGCTTATATGGATGAAAACGGGAAGCTCATCGTTCATTCCAAGAGTATTGCCATGCACTTCCATCACTTGATGACAGCGGAAGGCATCGGAATTGCCCCGGACAAATATGTTCTGGTACAGAATCCTGCAGGCTCCACCTTCGGGTATAAATTCAGTCCGACAAATGAGGCGCTGCTGGGCGTGGCGGCATTGGTTTCACAAAGACCGGTGTTCCTAGAATTCAACATGTATCAGCAAATCACCTATACGGGGAAACGGTCTCCGTTCTTTGTACACCTGAAATATGGAGCAGACAAGGACGGCAAGCTGCAGGCAATGGAAACAGACTGGACCGTCGATCACGGACCCTACTGCGAGTTCGGGGATCTGGTTACGATGAGAGGTACCCAGTTTATCGGGGCCGGCTATGATATCCCCAACAGCAGAGGAGAAGGCAGAACGGTATGTACCAATCATGCCTGGGGCTCGGCCTTCCGATCATACGGATCACCGCAAAGCCTGTTTGCCTCAGAAACGCTGATCGATATGATGGCGGAAAAGATTGGAATTGATCCCCTTGAATTCAGATACAAGAACGTTTATAGAGAGGGCTCCACCACGCCGACAGGCTGTGCCCCCGATGTGATTGCCTTCCCGAAGGCAATCGATACCATGAGACCGCTGTACCGGGAAGCAAAAGAAAGAGTCAAAGCAAAAAATGCACAGGGAGGGAATGTCAAATACGGCGTGGGCGTATCGTTGAATATGTACGGCTGCGGCCTTGACGGAGCAGATTCGTCTGAGATATGGGTTGAACTGACCCCGGACGGAGTGACACTGGGAGATACCTGGGAGGATCACGGTCAAGGAGCGGATATGGGATCTCTGGCTCATGCCTATGAGAATCTGAGACCTTTGGGAATCACACCGGAGCAGATCAAGCTGGTCAAGAACGATATGGAATTCACACCAAACAGCGGACCATCCGGCGGAAGCCGCCAGAACGTGGTGACAGGCAATGCCATAAAGGCCGGTTGTCAGAACCTGTTGGCCGCCATGAAGAAAGGCAGCGGGGGATACAGAACCTATGACGAGATGATTGCCGAAGGCCTGCCTCTCAGATATGAAGGGAAATGGTCAGCGCCGAATACTGCCTGTGATGTGACGACCGGACAGGGCGATCCGTTCTCTGCCTATATGTATGGTGTCCTTCTGGCGGAGGTGGCGGTGGATACGAAATCAGGAAAGACAACGGTGGAAAAGCTCACGATGGTGTCGGACTGCGGAACGATTGTCAATAAGCTGGTTCTGGAAGGACAGATTTACGGCGGTCTGGTTCAGGGAATCGGACTGGCGCTGAGCGAAGATTTTGAAGATCTGAAGAAACATACGACCTTGACGGGGTGCGGCTTCCCGAAGCTTATGGATGCGCCGGACGATATGGTTATCATCCATCAGGAAACGCCGAGGCCCAATGGCCCTCACGGGGCAGCCGGTGTTGGAGAAATGCCGTTGTCTGCGCCTCATGCGGCAATCAACAATGCAATTTACAATGCATGCGGTGTGCGCATCAGCAGATTGCCGGCATATCCGGAAAAGGTGCTGGACGGCTTGAAAGTGCTTTAAAACAGGGGAAGCCGGAGTTTGTAAGGGAGTAATAAATCGAAAAGAGGAGCCTTTGCCTGCCCTTGGGCAGACAGGGCTCCCGATTGCAGTTTTTGCGACAGGGGGAAATAAAATGGATCTGGATCGGATATTGGAAATCGGTGACAGGTGTATACACGATGAACCACCCGCATGCATGGCGGCCTGTCCCGTTCATCTGGATGTAATTTCCTTCGTGAAGGAAATCGAGAAAGGGGACTTTTCAAAGGCTTATAAGCTGATGGAAAAGAGGATTCCCTTTGCCGGTATCATCGGAATGATCTGCGACCACCCTTGTCAAAACAGCTGTGTCAGACAAAAGGCCGGAGAAGCTGTTGGCATATCGGAACTGGAAAAGACCGTGATTGCTCTTGGATATACGCCTCCGAAAAAGAGCATACCCGTTCCGAAGAACAGAGGACGAGTAGCTGTCGCCGGGGCAGGCCTAAGCGGGCTGACGGCAGCCTGTGACCTGGATAAAAAGGGTTATCAGGTTGTAATCTATGAAAAAGGGAATCAGATCGGCGGACGGATTTGGAACTACGAAGGGGTTGTCCTGAAGCGAGAAGCCATTCTGGAACAACTCCGGGTGATCGAAAAAAACGGAATCCGGGTGGAATTGGATACGAAGCTCGATGCAAAGACCCTGGATGAAATCACCGGGGACTACGATGCGGTTTATCTTGGCACCGGAGAATGGGAGACGGAAATCCACACGGACCCGGATACCTTTCAGGTGGGAGCTTCCTCCATATTTGCCGGAGGCAGGCTGATCAACGGAAATGATTCCGTGATCCATTCCGTCAGCACGGGGAGAAGAGCCGCAATATCAATTGACCGCTACATCGGCAAGGTCTCCCTTACCGCTTCAAGAGAAAGAGAGGGGGTCTTCGATACCCCGTTGCGATACAAGGACGATGAAGGGGTGGAATCCGGCAGATGCCTGAAATGTCAATGTGATTTATGCATCAAGGGTTGCAGTCACATGCAGCGGTTTCAGATCGCGCCGGATGCCTATAT
>JAQUYZ010000145.1 GCA_028691625.1 Eubacteriales bacterium | reverse complement strand
AGCGGTTATGTTTGCGGAAGAAGGTATCAACGGCGCCCATCAGGATCCTCAGTACAACGTGCTTTACAGAAACATAAATATGGTGCGGTCTTTCGTAGATACCTGCGAATCCAAAAAGATTATGTCCTGGGCGGATATCGCGCAGATCGACGGGGCACACAATGCAAACGCAACGGCAAGACACGCCTGGAAGGTGATGCCGGAGCTGATTGTTCAGCATGCAATCAACTCTCTGTTTTCGGAGAAGGTTGGGATCAAACCGTCAAACATCTGTCTTTCCACAGTACCGCCAACTGCTCCTCCGGCTCCGTGTGTATACATGGATCTGCCTTATGCGGTGGCGCTCCGTGATATCTGTGGCAGATACAGAATGAGAGCACAGATGAATACGAAGTATATGGAAGCTTCGGCAAGAGAAGCCACGGTAACCCATGTTCTGAACATGCTGGTTTCGAAGCTGACCCGCGCAGACATCCAGTCGACGATTACACCGGATGAAGGCAGGAACGTTCCTTGGCATATCTATAATATCGAAGCCTGCGACACTGCAAAGCAGACCCTGATCGGAATGGACGGCCTGATGGAAATGATTGAGCTGAAGAAGGACGGACCGCTCAGAGAAAAGGCAAGAGAAATCAAGGAAAGAGCATGCCTGTTCATGGAAGAAATCGTAGAAACGGGTGGATATTTTAAAGCGGTTGAAGAGGGCTTCTTCGTAGATTCCGGACAGTATCCGGAAAGAAACGGTGACGGAATCGCAAGAAAGGCAGAGGGCGGTATCGGATACGGTTATGTTTATGAAAAGGACGAAGATTACCTTGCACCGGTCACGGCTCATTTCGGATACAACAATGTTGCTCAGTATGGCGGAAACCCTGAAAACCCGGCTGATTTGATCGGGGGCTGTACCTTTGAGGATCCGGACAAAATCGTGTACATTGATGAACTGGATGAAGTTGACAATGTTAAGGTTCGTATGGCGGAAACAGAAAAGTACAGAAATACCAACCTGCTCAAGCCGGAAATGGAATGGATGGCAGACGGCACAGTCATGATGAACATGTTCATCCCTGCAAACAGAAGAGTTGCAGAGGTTGTTGCAGTGGAAATCGCGAAGAAGCTGAATCTACTGGAACCTGAGGTGATCAACAGAGAGGTGATGCAGGAGGCGGAAGGAACAAGAATCGAGCTGAAGGGCAAGGTTTCCTTTGATATCGATCTGACTACATTGGTAATCCCGCCGGAACCACATCTCCTTAGCGACGATGAAATCAGAGAAGACATTGAAAAATATCCGATGAAGATCGTCTGCGGAACGGTAGGCGAGGACGAACACTCTGTAGGACTGCGTGAGATTATAGACATCAAGCACGGTGGAATTGAACGCTTCGGTATCGAAGTGCACTACCTTGGAACCTCTGTTCCGGTGGAAAAGCTGGTTGATGCTGCGGTAGAACTGAAAGCCGACGCAATTCTGGCCTCCACCATCATCAGCCATGACAATATCCACTACAAGAATATGAAGAGAATTAATGATCTTGCAATAGAAAAGGGAATCCGGGAAAATATCATCATCGTTGCAGGAGGAACACAGGTAATTCCTGACGAGGCAGTAAAAACAGGCGTTGATGCAGGGTTCGGAAGAAACAGCCACGGAATCGATGTGGCGACGTTCCTTGTGGAAAAACGCAGAGAAAAATTCATATGATCGTTGATGTTATGGTTGCCGAGATCGGTTCAACCACTACGGTAGTAAATGCATTTCATCAAATCAATACAAAAGATCCGGTCTTTCTCGGACAAGGGCAGGCCCCGACGTCGGTACTGGACGGAGACGTGAGGATCGGCCTCCGGAGTGCGGTCGATGATCTAAGGAGCAGGCTGGAAATGAATACACTTGATTACGGTGAAATGCTGGCCACCTCCAGTGCGGCCGGTGGACTGAAAATGACCGTGCATGGACTTGTTTACGATATGACTGCCCGCGCTGCCAAGGAAGCCGCATTGGGCGCAGGCGCCATCATCCACTATGTGACTGCGGGAAAATTAAGACGAACGGATCTGGCGAAAATAAAGGAAATCAAACCCAATCTGATCCTGCTGGCCGGAGGGGTCGATTTCGGCGAAAGAGACACCGCCATCTATAATGCGGAAATGATCCGTGGCATGGATCTGAAAACACCGGTGATCTATGCGGGGAATATAGAAAATCAGGAAGAAATCAAGCTCATCTTTGACGAAGAAAGTGGTGTTAAGTTATATATTGTCGATAATGTTTACCCAAAAATTGACGACCTGAATGTGGAGCCGGCGCGCAGGGTGATTCAGAATGCTTTTGAAGAGCATATTATTCACGCACCGGGAATGGAACATGTCAGAGATATGGTGAATGGTCCCATCATACCGACGCCCGGCGCCGTAATGGAAGCGACAAAGCTGCTCTATGAATGCATCGGCGACCTGATCGTTCTGGATGTGGGCGGAGCCACAACCGATCTGCATTCCGTCACGGAGGATTCCGATGAGATCTCAAGAATTCTGATCAGCCCGGAACCAAAAGCAAAGCGAACCGTAGAGGGCGATCTGGGCGTTTATGTGAATATGAAAAATATTATAGATGCGATCGGCAGAGAAAAGCTGGAGGCGGAATTGACCGGACTGGATCTGGAACAGATCCTGCAGACCTATCAGGCCATACCAAAGACAGCCGCCGAATTCCGTTTTGTGGAACGCCTTACAAGGGAAGCCGTTTTCAGAGCGGTGGAGCGGCATGCAGGGAAGATCCGATATGTATACGGTCCTTCCGGGAGAACGACGCTGGCGGAGGGAAAAGACCTTACTCAGGTAAAATATATCGTTGGTACCGGAGGCGCCCTGACTCGTCTTCCGCACAGAGTAGAGATCATGAAGGCGATAGCGGGCAGTAATACCAACGGATTGAGCCTGCTTCCGGGGCAGCATGCGAAAATACTGGTGGACAACGATTATATCATGGCTTCTCTCGGGGTGCTGTCAAAGAAATACAGAGACGCGGCAATTCAATTGATGGAAAAGAGCTTGGATTACAGGCTGGTTTAATCAAATCAATGAATAAAAGTGAAAGGAGCAGCAATGCGATGTGTTTAATGAATTCACATCGCATTCTTCATATGGTATAATATGGTATACGCGAATGCTGGTTCGCGGTAACGGCTCGCCGTTAATACAGGAAGGGGGTACCGTATGGAGAGGACATTCATAAACACAGTGGGGATTATCATGCTGCTCTTGCTGCTGCTTTTGACCGGTACGGGCTGCGAAGCAATGAAATACATTTCGGCCGACAGCTTGAATGAGCAGGAACTGCTGCAGGCGGAAGAAGCTGCAAAGCTCCTCAACGTGAATGGTGCAAGTCTTATGGAGGCTTCCGATTTTCCTGTTGACGTATCCCTGTGCAGGGTGAATGACAAGACACCCCGGGTATATTCCAGCAATAAGACGGGACTCTACTATCTGTTCTATGCCTTTGACGATTATCAGGAAGCTGACTCAGCAAGATATCAAATCCTAGCTGGGGATGACGATCCTGAAATGTTCTGGAATTCAATTTTTACTTATACTCTTGCGGGGAAAAATCTTTGTATCTATTTATGGTATCCTGAGCTTGGGATCCAGTCGGAAGGCTGCAGAACCATGGAAGAGGAAGAGTTCCGGTTCATTGAGAAAGAGATTTTACTCTTTAAGGAAATCCTTCAGAATAAAGCATTCAACAAAAAAACAGTAGTGCTGACAGGACGAGGCGACTCCTGGGAAGTTGTCATGCCGGTTGAATACATTTATAACGTGAGGCAGGCAAAAGAAGGAGCAGGCGACTTTTTTTTTGATTCAAGAGGGCAAACCTATCTGAAGTATATCGGAGACGAAAGAAAGCTGCCTGAAGTATATGAGATTCAGTGGAAGAAACCTCATGGCGTAACAACGATGTCTACGGATGAGGGATCGTTGCTGGGTGAAAAAGAACTGTACGGATTCCGAAAGGTTTCTACCAATGCACCGGGGTTTCATCCGGAACAGGGAGATGAAATCACAGTTACAATCAACTGGGGCAGAGGGCAATCAGAAGAAATTGTCTGTGCAATAAAAAAGGAAATACCGCAATGATATTTCCTTTATTACTGTTTGTCATTTCTCCGAACTCAAGTCGATTTCCGCTTCCATTCCGGGCTTTAACGGGCATTCGGAAGGCAGCAGCAGCTTGACCTTCACGCTTTCCTTATTCTTATTGGCGGGAGTCTGCATATCCTTCGGGGTATATTCACTCTCCACATCAATGTATTTCACAACCGCTTCGTATTCTTTGCCGCCGTCTTTGACCGCAAAGGGCTGGTTATAATCGATGAAATGTATATCATCGATGGGGAGATAAAAAACGAAGTACTTCCCACTGTCTGTGGCAAGATCAGCAAGGTTGAAACCCGGTGAAACCACATCGCCGAGAAGATAGCTTTTGCTCATGATTACGCCGTCGCTCACCGCCCGGACTGTGAATTTTTCAAGCGTATCCTTCATTTCTTCAAGCTGGCTTTCCGTTTGCAGGATATCCAGTTGAGCAGAGCTAAGGGAGGATCCGCTTTTTGCGTTATCCAGCTGCGCTTTGGCAGCAGTCAGCGCATTGCCAGACGCATCGGCTTTTACCTTTGCCTGATCAAGGAGATCCTTTGGAATCGCCCCCTGGTTGTAGAGGGATTGAGCAGTTCTATAGTCCAGTGAAGCTTTCTGACTGGAGGAAGCAGCGCTGTTGTAGTTGGCTTGGGCGATTGAGATACTGTTTTCAGCCTGAGTGTCACTGCCCGTTCCCACTTCCAACTCCGAAAAGGCAAGCTTTTTCTTCTCCAGTGTCAGCTGCAGCTGCTCATAGGCGTATTCCTGATCTGTGCTGTCGATGATGGCAATAATATCACCTTTTGAAACATGCTGGCCAAGCTCGACTGGCATTTCCAGAATCTTGCCGGGAACCTCAGCCGTATGAGAAAGAATCGTGGCTTCGACCACACCGATATACTTCTGGCCCCCCATTTCGTATACGAATGCAATCAAGGCAATGATCACAATCAGGATGAGGGGGGGTAAAATTTTCTTTTTATGTTTTGCGATAGGATTCATACTCTATCCTCCTTTTCGTGCTTGTTCGTTCTGAATCATGCTGTGATGCTGGTTCCCTCAGCGATTTATATTCTTCGGTAGCGCTTTAAAAGAAGCGTGTTGGTGACCATAAAGACCAAGGTCAGCCCAAGCAGAACACCTATATCAAGCGCTATGGAGGTAATTCCCGCTCCCCGGATCATGACCTTATCCAAAGCATCCGCCACATAGTAGAGAGGCATAAACTTCCCGACCACAGCCCACTCCGGCGACAGATCAAACAGACCGGTAAAAAAAACCTGCGGGACGATAACGATGGGAATGAACTGAATCATCTGAAATTCACTGGTCGCTGCTGTGGAAAGCAGCATGCCCAGCGACAGCG
>JAQUYZ010000144.1 GCA_028691625.1 Eubacteriales bacterium | reverse complement strand
GATATCTCAATGGCCGGAGCAAGAACAGGGGCCGCTGATGACGAGCTTTTCAGCATTCTTAAAGATCTCCGCAAGAAAATATCCAAACAGAAAGAAGTTCCTCCGTTCGTAATATTCCAGGATCCTTCACTTGAAGATATGGCAATCCAATATCCTGTAACTATAGAAGAACTCCAGAATATTTCGGGAGTTGGTGTGGGTAAAGCACAGCGTTACGGCAAGGAGTTTGTTGAGGTTATAAAAAAGTATGTAGAGGAGAAAGAGATTATCAGGCCATTGGATATGGTTGTCAAGTCTGTTGTCAACAAATCCGTTATAAAGGTTTATATAATACAAAGTATTGACATGTGTCGATGACTTAAACGTATTTGATGCCGGTACAGTCGTTACTCCAGAGATGATCAAAGAAAAAGGACTTGCGAAGCAGGTTGTCGACGGTATTAAAATTCTTGGAGAGGGTAACCTGGAAAAGAATGTAACCGTTCAGGCTCACAAATTTAGTAAAACAGCAATAGAAAAGATCGAGCAAGCCGGAGGAAAGGCAGAGGTGATCTAGTATGAGCATGATAAGAACAATCGCCCAGGCGTGGAAGATCGCGGACATTAGGAAGAAGATCATATTCACATTATTAATGCTTTTAGTATTCAGACTGGGCTCAAACATTCCTGTTCCCGGCATCGACAGAGACATTTTAAACGATGTCTTCAGCGGAAATACAGGACTGTTTGGTTTGTTTGACCTGTTCTCAGGCGGCGCTTTCAGCAACTTTACCATATTTGCTTTGAGCATCACACCATATATCACAGCTTCGATTATATTACAGCTTCTGACCATTGCGGTGCCTAGCTTAGAGGCTCTTGCAAAGGAAGGAACGGAGGGAAAGAAAAAGATCGCTCAGTTCACAAGATATCTGACAGTGGTTCTTGCTTTCGTTCAGGCCATCGGACTTTCCGTTGGATTGTTCCGGCAGGCAGTTGTAAACCAGGACTTTTTCTCAATCTCAGTTATCGTATTGACCCTGTCCGCCGGTACCGCATTCCTGATGTGGCTCGGTGAACAAATCAACGAAAACGGAATCGGTAATGGAATCTCCTTGATCATCATGGGAGGTATCATATCCAGAATCCCGACCGCAATCCACCAGACCTGGGTAAAACTCATGGCAGGAGAGGTTAGCGCTATTTCCGTTATTTTATTCTGTCTCTTTGCTTTGATTGTAGTGGTAGGCATTATCATCATCCAGCAGGGCCAGAGAAGAATTCCAGTACAGTACGCAAAGAGAGTGGTTGGCCGAAAAATGTACGGCGGACAAAGCACACATATACCAATGAAGGTAAATCAGGCCGGCGTAATTCCGGTAATCTTTTCCCTGTCATTGCTGCAATTTCCGTTGACAATCACTTACTTCATTCCAAAGGGAGGCTTTGCCGATTTTGTCAACACATGGCTGTCACCGAACGGAAACCCCGGAGTATGGATCTACGGACTGTTTAACATCATCCTGATCATGTTCTTTACCTACTTCTATACAGCGATTACATTCAATCCTGTTGAGGTTGCAAATAACATGAAGGCAAACGGCGGATTTATCCCAGGAATCAGACCGGGAAAATCCACAATTGAATATTTAAATAGAGTAATGACAAGAATTACATTTGTAGGAGCGGTATTCTTAGCGTTTATTGCAACTCTTCCAACTTTGATTCAGCAGTTTACTGCATTGCAGATCGGATTCGGAGGAACCTCATTGCTCATCGTAGTCGGTGTTGCACTGGATACAATGAAGCAGCTTGAGGCGCAAATGGTTATGAGAAATTATCAGGGATTCCTCAAATAGAGGAATGATATGGAGGATCTTTGCGATGCTTAGACTGATACTACTCGGCCCCCCTGGAGCCGGTAAGGGTACGCAAGCAGCCAGGATTTGCCAGAAATATAGTATCCCGCATATTTCAACCGGAGACATTTTCAGGAAGCAAATTAAAGAGGGAACTGAATTTGGCAAAAAGGCGAAGGAATACATGAACAGAGGTGAGCTTGTTCCTGATGATCTCGTGCTCGAGATCGCGGAAGCACGACTGACAGAGGAAGACTGCAAGCACGGCTTTCTACTGGACGGATTCCCCAGGACGGTAAACCAGGCAGAACAGCTTGATAAATTTCTGAATGAAAAGGATCTTTCCATTGACAAGGTTCTGGACATCAGGGTTGATAAAGAAGAACTAATGACACGACTGATCGGCAGAAGAGTCTGCAGAAATTGCGGCGCCACCTATCATGTCATCAATATGCCGTCGGAAAAAGAGGGTATCTGTGATGTCTGCGGCGGCGAGCTTTACCAAAGATCTGACGATACTGCGGCAACCGTTGAAAACAGAATTGGAGTCTATAATGGACTGACCGTGCCATTGATTGAATATTACGAAAAAGCAGGAAAAGTAGCGCACATCGACGGCAGTACCGGACTCGATAAGGTATTCGGCGATATTGTAATCGCAATAGGAGATCGAGAATGATTATCATCAAATCACAACAAGAAATTGATATCATGAGAGAGTCGGGAAAAGTTACAGCCTATATTCTTTCGGAGCTTTCCAGCAGGATCAAACCGGGGATGTCCACGAAAGAAATCGATGAGTTTGTAGAAGGTACTATTCTGAAAAATCATATGACACCCAGCTTTAAAGGCTACAATGGCTTTCCTGCCAGTTCCTGTGTATCGGTCAATGAGGAAGTCGTTCATGGAATCCCTTCTGCGAAGAAGATACTTCATGAAGGCGACATCGTCAGCGTCGATGCAGGCAGTACGTATAAAGGGTATGTCAGCGATGCGGCCAGAACCTATCCGGTGGGCAGCATCTGCGAGGAAGCACAAAAGCTGATTACCGTTACAGAAGAAAGCTTTTTTGAAGGCCTGAAATTCTGTAAGGTAGGGTATCGACTTTCGGATATTTCTGCAGCAATTCAGAGAAAGGCCGAATCAGAAGGGTTTTCTGTCATCCGCGATTTTGTGGGTCATGGAATCGGCAGGGCAATGCACGAAGAACCACAGATTCCGAACTACGGGAAGCCGGGCAGAGGACCAAGACTTGCTCCCGGCATGGTGTTCGCCATCGAACCCATGGTCAATCAGGGAGATTACGAGGTCGAGGTGCGAGAGAACAACTGGACGGTCGTCACGGTTGACGGAAAGCTTTCCGCTCATTATGAAAATACTGTTGTTATCACTGATGGTGAGCCAGAGCTGTTGACGCTGTTTGGCGTTTAGCAGACAAAATCTGCAAATCGCAGATTTGTGATTTTGGTGCATAAGTTCGCCGATAATTTGCGCTACAAATGTAGTTAGGTGCGCAAAATTGGGCGAGCTAGTAAAAGAGAGGTGTATTATATGGCAAAAAAAGATGTCATAGAGGTATTTGGTACCGTATTGGAAGCCCAGCCGAATGCGATGTTCGTCGTGAGACTGGAAAACGGCTACGAAGTGCTAGCACACATTTCAGGGAAAATAAGAATGAACTTCATTAGGATTTTACCGGGAGATCGCGTAAAGGTTGAACTTTCACCTTATGATCTGACCAGAGGCAGAATTACGTGGAGAGATAAATAGTTTGCGATATGTTTCACGAATCCCGCTGCTTGCTGGTGCCGGTAAAATATTTCCACGAAAATCGCCGATTTTTAAATTGCTTCGCAATTAAAACGGTAATCGGTTTCACGGTTTTCTTAGAAAATATTTTACTCTGCCTCAAGATACGGTTTCTTAAAAAGCATACCACTCACGTAAACGAATAAATCAGCTGAAAATTGACAAGTTGGAACATATGAAAAATGTTTCAAAAGATCCAGCACGTGTTAGGAGGAAATTAAAATGAAGGTAAGAGCCTCAGTAAAGCCTATCTGCGAAAAGTGCAAAATTATTAAGAGAAATGGAAAAGTAATGATTATTTGTGAAAATCCGAAGCACAAGCAGACACAAGGTTGATCTAGAAATGTTTTTCGTAAATCGCTTCCTTTTTCATGCTTCGCATGAAAGGAAGTATAAGGTTTCACGATTTACTATAAAAACATTTCAAGATCATCGGAGAATTGACCAATAGAGTGATCAACTTGATTGTTAGATCCGGGTCGTTCATTCGAAAACCAATTTGATTGGTATTTACCGGTCGAAGGAATCATCTCCGCCGATTTCAATAAGGCGGAAACCAAAATTATGTTAGGAATTTCCCTTGAGGGAGCGGCTGTGTTTTATTGTCGGGAGACAAGAAAACCACCTCAAGTAAATTCTGGATAAATTAACCAAATCAGATGCAGACTAAGTTTCACTCGAGAAAACTTAGAAGCAAAAAAAAAATCAGCAATTAAGATTGAAAAATCTAAACTAAGTTTGCGCAGAAATTTTCGAGAGACAGCGACAAAGTATAGCAGAAAATTTGCAAGCAAAAGAAGGAGGAAAGCTTATGGCTCGTATAGCCGGTGTCGACTTACCAAGAGACAAAAGAGTAGAGATTGGACTTACGTACATTTACGGGATAGGAAGACCAACATCATTGGAAATTCTTACAAAAGCAGGAATCAACCCGGATACCAGAATCAAAGACCTATCCGAAGACGAAGCAGGTGCGATCAGAAAAATTATTGACTCTGATTATGTAGTAGAAGGAGATCTCAGAAGAGAGGTAACCTTAAACATTAAGAGGCTGATGGAAATTGGCTGCTACAGAGGAATCCGCCACAGAAGAGGATTGCCTGTAAGAGGTCAGAATACAAAGACAAACGCAAGAACCAGAAAAGGTCCTAAGAAGACTGTAGGAAGAAAGAAGAAGAAGTAAGGAGGTAAGGAATCATGGCTAAAACTGTAAAAAAGACAGTTAGAAAAAAGAGAAGAGAACGTAAGAACATTGAACGTGGTCAGGCTCATATCCAATCCACCTTTAACAATACTTTGGTAACTCTTACAGATCTCAGCGGAAACGCACTGGCTTGGTCAAGTGCCGGTTCACTTGGCTTTAAGGGATCCAGAAAATCAACTCCTTTTGCTGCCCAGATGGCTGCGGAAGAAGCTGCTAAGGGTGCGATGGAGCATGGACTTAAGATGGTTGAAGTATATGTGAAGGGACCTGGTTCCGGCCGTGAAGCCGCAATCAGAGCGCTGCAGGCTGCAGGACTTGAGATCAATCTTATCAAAGATATCACACCAATTCCGCACAACGGATGCAGACCACCAAAGAGAAGAAGAGTATAATTAAAGGGAGGTGTAATTAACAAATGGCTAGATATACAGATGCTTCTTGCAGATTATGCAGAAGAGAAGGCCAGAAGCTGTTCTTAAAGGGCGAACGATGTTATAGCCCGAAATGCGCTATCGAAAAAAGAAATTACGCGCCCGGACAGCATGGACAGAACAACAGAAAGAAGATCTCTGAATATGGTTTACAGCTGAGAGAGAAACAGAAGGCGAAGAGATTCTACGGAGTCCTTGAAACCCAGTTCAGAAATTACTTTGATAAGGCT
>JAQUYZ010000143.1 GCA_028691625.1 Eubacteriales bacterium | reverse complement strand
TTGTGTATCCACCTGCAACAGAATCCAGCTCCTCATCAGACATCTGACTGCCCGATGCTACCTCACCGGAATTAAAAAACTCGAAAATCTCTTCTACTGTTACGTCAAACCCTTGCTCTTTGGCTGTTTCAAAGATTTTGTTCACTTTTGCCTGCAGACTCTCATCTGCTGCTACTTTCAAATATAACTCTTTCATTGTACTCATTGTTCTTTCCTCCAAAATTATTAATATCATCCAATTCCTCATCAGACAGCTGCGCATCGGGCTGTTAAAAAATATATTCTGCCGATATCTCAAAGCTGACATGATCGTGGGCTCCTTGGAAGAACAGTTCGTTGAACCGCATGGATTTCTCGTTATCCATAGGGATCGAGGCCAGGGCTTTTTTCTCCGGACAGAATGCATAGAACCTTCTGATCGCCTCGGAAAATATGTAGAAACCGATTGACGTGCCCCTGAATTCTTCCCGCGCGAAGAAGGTTCTGTACAGGAGATAGTCGCCGTTGTTCACATCCATGGCGGTGATCCACGCGGCCATCTTTCCCGAAACACTGTCTATGGCAAATACCGTGCATTCTTGATTCATCTGATTCCAGCCGATAAAGGGACTCACAAACGCTGGATACCAGTTCCCCTCATTTTTCCGCAGTTCAGAAAGGACTTCCTCAGAAATTTCCCTTGGGGAAATCATTTGAAATCGTCCTTCTTCCTTTCTCGTCTCTTTCCTGCAGGCCTTTACAAAGGAGCTTTCTAAGGTCTTTTCCCCGGAATAGCTGAAAATTTTCGCGATTCTTTCCGGCTTTTGGAATCCGACCGCAACGAAGAATCCGGCCAAGCTCCTTTCCGTTTCCTCTCTCAGCACCGACTGAAATGATATCTTCCAGGCTCCCCGGGATGCCAGTGCTCCGGCAAGTGCCTCCCAAAGCTTCTTTCCAATGCATTGGGCTCGGGAATCCTCCTTGATGAAAATACTGCAAAGTTGCCATTGACCGGGTGTATGCTCTTGCGCAGGATCATCATTCTGTGGACCCAGCTTGCCGCGTCTGCAGGCCAGTATCAGACCCAGGGGCTTCCCCTCTTCCGAGGCTCCCACTGCAATGACGTTTTCTTTACCACAGGTAAATAGGACCCCTTGATATTGCTTCAGCGTCAAATTTCTGTATTCAAATGCATCCTCCTGTGTCAGGAATATGATCTCCGTCATTTTTCCTCTCTCCAATTATAATCCAAATTCACTTCCCGGATCGTCACAGATGAGATCTCCTCTCTTGGTCATGGAACTGACACCGCAGGCATATCCACCGGTACAAACAGTTAAAAGTATCTGTCCGGTGCTTTTTCCTCCTGCAACCATATCCAGCTCACTTTCGGACAAAGCTCCGTTTTCTTTTTCCGCCAAATCCTTGAAAAAAGCGTTCATTTCTTCAACAGATATTTCGTAACCGGCTGCTTTCGCGAAATCGGTCAATTTTGCCTCCGTTGCTTCCGCTCCGTCTTTTTCGGCGGTGGCCATGATTCTGTTGAACCTTGCCTGGAGATCGCTGTCCGCCGTAACTTTTTGATACAGTTCATTCATTTTTGACATGATTTTCTCTTCCTTTCCTCTTAATTTTAGACTTTAACTATATTCATGCTTTTTAAATCAAAATCGACCGGATCGTTTCAGGCGCCAGAAACCTTAATATCTCATACCCTACCCCTGCCGTTCCCTGAAACAGCGTGGGGTTATAATAAAACCTGCCGTTACCCGTATGGAAATTGTAATGGCCTCTTTTTTGTTTGCCCAGGATCAGATCGGATATTTTCCGATGAGCCAGATCCAAAGCCTCCTGATCGTTCATTCTGGTCCCTTTCTCAATGAGAAAATCAATTCTACCGGCGGTACCGCAGCAAAGGTGGTTTCTTCCTTCCTTGCGGAGGGACCGGATAAAGTGGTCCGCCCTCTTTATATCTCTCAAAAGCGCAGCAGAGAGCATCTCGTCTTTTCCTCTTCCAAGACCGTCCAGCCTGGCAAGACCGATGCCGGGAGCCCCCGCACAATAGCCCCCCATAAATTTCTTTTCCGTCCGGTCTGTTTCGGCGGGGTCGTTTCTGAAATCGGGCCAGTTCCCCGCCTCTGCATCGTAGACGCTGTCTTCATAAGCAATGGCTTCCTTCGCTGCCGCAAAAAACCGTTCCTCTTCAAACATTTCGCCAAGCCTGATCAAAGCCAACGCGATGCCGGAAACGCCATGACCGAGGCCGGTCAAAGTCTGAGAGGCCTCTTTGGATCTCCAGCCCCGGAACCCATCCTTTGTCGTCAGGTTCTGCTGCTCGATCAAATGGTCCCCGCACCATTTCAGGATTTCCATGACGTGGGCACAGGTCGCCTTATTTTTCAGCCATTGATCCTCCCGGGTCAGCGCCAGAACAAGACCCGAAACACCACCCAGAACATCACAAACCATATCTCCCTGTATCATCTTTTGTGTAATGCCAAGAATCAGTTTTTCCGCGGTTTCAGAGCGGCCTTCCAGTTCCAGGTATTCTGCAGTCAGCGACAATCCTGCGATAAAGCCCGCCACGCCGCTGCTGTACCCGAGATTCACCTGGTATCTCTCCAAATTTGGTATAGAAAATTCCAAGTAGCGGCATGCTTTATTGTAACAGTGAAGGGCCGTGTCGTAACAATCCCGCTCTTTTGTAATCCGATATCGTGCCGCTGAGAATACGGACATCCCTAAGAGCCCGTCATAAAGGGAAGACCCCATAAAGCTCAGACTTGTTCCGGAACGTGCCAGGTCATACAGCTCCGACAGCCAGGAATAATCTCCGTCCTTTGCTGTAAACCGGTTGGACATGATCTCCGAGTAAATTACCCCGACCTCGTCGAGGAGCTCCTCAGGGCTTAACAGAAGCTGATTGGCTGCGTTTTCCTCAGCCGAATCCGCGTCGGACAGATATTCATGTACGTTTCTTACTTCCGTCGCCAGACCCTTTTCTATGATCTGAAGCTGGACCATCAGATCTTCCTCATCCAGCTTTGAGATACGATCTGTTGCATTGGCAAGGGCCGACTTTTCAAAATAGTGATCAAAGAGCATCCCCTCTTCGTCTAAAATGCCCTCTCCGTCCGGTTCCCCGTAAAAGATCGGGATATCTCCCCGCTCCACTGCGCTTTTTTCCGACCGGAATACGTTCATCAGCTGTTGGATGATGCTTTCGTGCGCATCGTACAGAAACGCGTTGACCAGCCGGTCTGTTTTCATGGAGTAATCAAAGCCATCCTTAAGCAGTGCCGGTTGAATGATGTGCTGCAGCAGGTTGCCGTAAACCTGACTGTTCCGGATGAGCATCCTGAATCGGCAGTGTTGAAAAAGCCGGATTCCTTTTTGTGAAGAAAGCAATTCGTCCCTTCGGCTCATGATCAGCCGATACATATCTCCAAAACCACCGGAAATCTCATCTATAAATGCGTTGCCCGGGTATTTTTTGCCCCGGTACACTGGAAGGTTCTTCATTGTTTCTTTTTCTCCCGTCAGTGCACCGTAATCAGCCCTTTTATCCTCTCCGTCCTTTTGCCACATCGGAAGGAACCCCATTTTGATTACTGATTTTTCAAAAATAGTTTCCAGCGTGCCGTCCGTATCCTCTTTCGAGGAATCGTCTTTCCCGCCTTTACCAAAGTATCTGGCAACCGGTATCATCAGGGTTTCCGTATCCACAACCACAGGAATGGTCCCGGAGGCGATGATATTTTCCATGTGAAAATCATTTCCCCCAAAGGCGTGCAAAAGCGCCATCAACGCGCCGGCATTGTAGAAATAGGTTGACACCTCTTCCAGGCTGCTGCAGTCCCTGTGTTCAATATATTCAATAAAGCCAAAGTTCCCGAAGTCCAGGCACCGGGGTGCTTTAATGCTGCTTTTTTTCGTGTTGAAATGCCTTAGAAAGTCTTCCCAGGCCGCATCGATCTCCATCGGTCTGGGTTTGTATACAAGCCGTCTGTCTCCGTCAAAACTGAGGATCAGGACGCTTTTCCCTTTTTGGTGAAGATCCGAGATCTCTCCCTGTATCCCTTCGATCCTTTCGACAGCTACACCGTCGTAGAAATGATTCTCCACCATTTCTTTTTTATCAATGAACCGATCCAAAAACTCCCCGATAAAACCGATAAAATGTTCGATGGTCACACCGATCCGCTTTGCCAGAACCGGATAGGTTTCAAATAGCCCGGTCCATTCACCGGCTAGGAGGCGGTCCTCCATGATATTCGACAGCTTTTCCTGTTCCTGTGATGTTCCCTGCCCCATGAACATCATCCATTTTACCTGGGCATTGAAGGCCTGAGAGCAGAGATAATACAGGCGCTTCAGCAAGATATCCGACAAATCGCCCATAGGGGCTTCCGGATACTTTTTTTTCAATTGCCCTTCGGTATAGAGTAGAAAAGGTAGAAGTGCCGCAATCGGTCCTACCAAGTCGATTTCTTCCTTTTTTACCGATACTGCTTCCCAGAGATCGTTTTTATCCTTTGGAAGAATGACTGCAATATCGGTGATAATTTCAGCCCATACGGGCAGTTTTGACTGCACGAGGAAAGCTGCACCGCCGCAGAGATCGATGGCTTCTTTTTCTGAAATCTTGTCATATGCGAGCCGCACTTCAAATATTTTTTTCCCGGGGACGGTATTCAGCAGAGTCTTCCATGCCTCGTACCGTTCCTCCGAACGGCTGTCTGCCTCACAGGAAACAAATTTGCGCTCCTGTCGTTCCTCTATGTAAGAAGCCTCCGCTATGATTTTCCTGATATCCATGCTTCCCTCGTTTCTTTTTTTATTCATCCCGCCGCATTATTGAAAGTGGTCCTTGCATCCCATGCTGCTTTCGCCGTCCATACGCTCCAGCTCCCAGAGCACGGATCCTGTTACGCAAGTTATCCCAAGAGTAATGACGGATCCGATCGTATTGCCGATGCCATTGAATGATTTTCCTCCGGCCACCATGTCAAGCTCAGCATCAGAAAGCAGTCCTTTGTCTTGTTCGGCGAGTTCTTGAAAGTAAACCCTCATCTCATCAAGACTGATCGCATACCCGGCTTCCTTTGCAAAGGCAGTCAGCTTTGCTTCCGTCTCCTTCTGCCCTGCCTTTTCCGCTTCCTTCATGATCTGGCTGAATTTCGCTTGCAGTGTACTGTCCGCAGCCACTTTTTCATAGAGTTGCTTCATCTTATCCATCGTTTTTTCCTTTCCTTTCTGTGTTCCTATATATTGATATGCTTCCCATAGATGTTCATAGAGTTTGGATACAGACAAGGCGATACTGATTGATTCCGGTTTTGCCGGCGGTAACAGGGTCCGCTTTCATACCTATATACGGATAAAGAGTTAGAATATTACTGCCTATACGATCTGGCGTTGGGCCATTTCCGCAAATACACCGCCCTGCGCCATCAGCTCTTCATAAGCGCCTTCCTCGACGATGACGCCCCGGTCCAAAACGATGATTCGGTCACAGTTGATGATGGTGGACAGACGGTGGGCGATGACAATTCTTGTGGAATGCA
>JAQUYZ010000142.1 GCA_028691625.1 Eubacteriales bacterium | reverse complement strand
AACGCCGGCTTTTTTCAATGCGTCTGCCAAGCTTTCCGGCGCGTTGAATACGGGATAGCCCGTATAATTTACCCCGGCAAAGGTGGTCTCAAGATTGCATAAAGCGAGGTCTGCTCTTTCAAGATATTTTTTTACGTATTCGAAATTGTTGTCAAAATTATAGGTTTCGGTTTCACTGTCGTATTGTGCGGGGATCTGCGGCTTATGGACCATCACATCGCCTACTGCGGATAGGAGAAGGGAAACCGCTTCCTCCTGCTCCTCCGCCGTTTGCTGGGGTGGAATAACGGCCGGTTCCTCTTCGTCTTCATGTAAAAGTGGTGGGAGTATGATCCATAGTCCCACCGCTAAGATTAATACTGCCAATGTAATATAGTATTTTTTCATGAAAAGGTGCTCCCTATACGGATTCTACTCCGGCGATCTCCGGATACTGCTCCTTAAGAATTTTTTCAATCACGCCCTTCAGCGTTGCCTGTGCGCCCGGACAGCCTTGGCAGGCGCCCTGCAGCTTTACCTTCACGATTTTATCTGCTGTGTATTCCACAAATTCCACGTCTCCGCCGTCTCTCTGCAAAAATGGGCGAATGGTTTCAATTGCCGCTTTGATATTTGGTTCCATGTTTTTCCTCCTTATTGCCATGCAGGCTCAACTGTATCTATATGAATAAATTTACCATTTATTATGGTCTTAATCGCTACGGATTTAATCGGATCTCCGTTCCCGTCAAAGGTAATGTTTCCGGACGCCCCGGGAAAGTTCTTCGTGGCCGCCAGCCGGGCGCGAATCGCGTCTCCGTCCACTGATGTTCCTGCCGAGCCGATGGCATTGATGGCAAGAAGATATGCGTCAAATCCAAGGGCGGCATCATCCGGAGGTTCCGCATCCTCTCCGTATTTTTCCCTGTAGGCCTTTAAAAATACCTCAGTATTTTCCGTGATCCCCGCCTCAGGGTCAAAGTAGGTAGAGAAGGCCGCTCCTTCAGCCGCAGTTCCGCCTTCCTTCAGGAAGTCCTCATTTTCCCATTTGTCGGTACCGAGAAACAGCAGCTCAATTTTCATTTCCTCCGCCTGCTGCATAATTCTGATCGCATCGGAATTTTTACTGGCCAGAAGTACGACGTTAACTCCGGAATCCTTGGCCTGCTGCAGCGGCTTCTTAAAATCCTTCCTTGCGGAGGTATACTCGACAGTTTTGGAAATTGCATTGACATCACCGGTCAGCTGAACCATCTTGTCCGTAAAGGTCTGTGAAACGGCTGCAGCGTAATCGTCCTCCGCATCCCTGAATATCGCAGCCTTGCTTGTCCCGATCTGTTCTACAGTATACTTGGCCAGTGCCACACCCTGGAAGGATTCTACGAAGCAGGTCCGGAAGGAATATTCACTGCTGCTCGTCACAAGGGGATTTGTCGAAGTAATGGTGATGGCGGGAATCTTCGCATCGGCAAAATACTCCCCGCCCACCAGGGAAAGCGTACTCCCATGACTTCCCAGAACGACGGATACTTTCTTGTTAACCAGGTCCTGCGCGGCGGAAGCAGCTACATCAATATCGGATTTATTATCCGCATACACCAGCTCCACATTTTTGCCGAGGATCTCCGGATACAGTTCGTGAGCAAGCTCAATTCCACGCAATTCCAATTCACCATGCTCCTTCTCTTTTCCGGATAGCGGTTCGAACACGCCGATCCTGATCACTTCCGTATCCTGTGTATCTGTTGTCAAAAAGGTGTCCGCAAAGTTGTTCAGCGTGGTACAGCCTGAAAATAAGGTTGTAAATAGGAATATGAGCAGGACAATTGCTGCAGTTTGTTTCTGTTTCTTTTGCATCGTTCTTCTCCAAGATCTGTTTTCCTAACGCGGTTGTAAGCCTTACGCATTGCCGCAAAAGCCCTTCCGTCTACTCTCCCAGATAAGCCTTCCTGACCTGATCGTTGACAAGCAGATCCTTTCCGGTGCCGGAAATGGTGATCACTCCCGTCTCCATTACATATCCGTAATCTGATATTTCAAGGGCTGCTTTTGCATTCTGCTCAATCAGAAGCACATTGACTCCCGCCTGATTGATTTCTCTTATAATAGAGAAGATGCTTTTTACGATCAGAGGTGCCAGACCAAGGGAAGGTTCATCCATCATCAAGAGCTTCGGTTTTCCCATGAGAGAACGGGCTACCGCAAGCATCTGCTGCTCTCCTCCGGAAAGGGTTCCTGCTGCCTGCCATTTTCTTTCCTCGAGGCGGGGAAACAATTCAAATACCCATTTCCTGTCTTTGGCAACCCCCGCTCTGTCATTTCTCGTATATGCACCAAGGGCAATATTTTCATCTACCGTAAGGTCGGGGAAAACTCTTCTGCCTTCCGGCGTAAGAATCAACCCGTTCTTTACAATGTCTCTCGTTTTATCCTGTGAGATATCTTTTCCGTCATAGAGCACTGAGCCGGCTGTTTTGGGCACCAATCCCATGATCGCCTTGAGCGTTGTGCTCTTTCCGGCTCCGTTTGCGCCAATGAGGGAGATAATCTTGCCGTCTTCAACATTCAGGCTGATGCCTCTCAGGGCATGTATTCCACCATAATGGACTTGCAAGTCTTTTATTTCCAACATTAATCATCCACCCCCAAATATGCTTCAATCACCTTCGGATTGTTTTGGATCTCATAAGGATTTCCTTCCGCGATGGTGATCCCGTAATCCAATACGTAAATCCTCTCGCAGATCCCCATAACCAGCTGCATATGATGCTCAATCATCAATATGGAAAGATCGAACTCATCTCTGATTTTTCCGATAAAACGCATCAACTCGTCGGACTCCTGTGGATTCATACCGGCCGCAGGTTCGTCCAGCAATAGAATATGCGGCTTGGTAGCCAGGGCTCTTGCGATCTCCAGGCGGCGCTGCATCCCATATGGCAAGGAGTAGGATTTTTCATCCTTCAGCTCTGCCAATCCGACCTTTTCCAATAAGGCCATGGATTTATCGTACATTGCTGTTTCCTTTTTCGTATAGTCCGGTGTTCTCACAACGGAGGACACCCAGTTGGACTCCAGTCTCAAGTGGTTTGCAATCACGACGTTTTCCAGTACGGAAAGCTCTTTGAACAGCCGGATGTTCTGGAAGGTTCTGGCGATTCCCAGCTTGGTGATCGCGCTTGGCTTCATTCCTGTGATATCCTTTTCCACCGTGACTGTCTGACCGCCCTGCACCTCTTCTTTTCCAAGTATGATTTTCCCGACTGTAGGCTTATAGACCCCGGAAATCATGTTAAAAGCAGTCGTTTTTCCTGCTCCGTTCGGCCCGATCAAACCGATAATCTCATTTTTATCAAGATGAACGTTTAAATCCGATACGGCAACAACGCCGCCGAAGCGCATCGTCATATTCTCTGTTCTAAGCAAGGACATTATTTACTCACATCCTTTCTCAGCTTTTTTCTTCCAAAGGAGCTGTTTTTGATACTTTGCGGCAGTTCAATGAGCCATTGCCACGAAAATTCCCTGACACCCATAATTCCTCGCGGCTTAAATATGATAATAAACATCAGCAGCAGCGAAAAGACCACCATCCGCAGTCCCGGGATGCCTGAAACCGCAATCGGTCCCATATCAAAGCTGCTGTCCAGAAAGCGGAGAAGTTCCATAGCCGCGGTAATGACGATGGCTGCCAGTACGCCTCCGGTCAGGCTTCCGATTCCGCCGAATACAACGATCAATACGATATTATAAGTCAATAAGAACCGGAACATCAGCGGGTCTACGGTTCCCATAATATTTCCAAGGAAGGCTCCTCCGACACCGGCGAAGAAGCTTGCGATGACAAATGCAAGCAGCTTATGTTTAAACACATTGATCCCCATTGCTTCCGCAGCAATTTCATCTTCTCTGATCGCCTTAAATGCCTTACCGTAGCTGCCGTTTACCAGTCTTACCATAAAGAGTATGGTAATGATTGCGGCAATCCAGATACAAGCACTCAGATTCAGCGTAAAACCGATCAAGGGCAGCGGAATTTCAATTTCAATTTCAGGCAGGCCCTTCAGTCCAAGGGAACCGTTGGTGACGCTCTGCAGGTTTGTAAATACAATACGGATGATTTCCGCAAATCCCAAGGTAGCGATCGCCAGATAATCATCTCTCAGCCGAAGTACCGGCGCCCCGATCAGAAAGCCTGCAATTGCAGCCAGCACACCGCCCAGCAGGATCGCGGGGAGGAAGGACCACTCTGTTTCAGCTAGCCATGGAACGATCGGATCCAGATAATAGTTCATCTGCTTTGCCATTGGAGGCGTCGTAAGCAGTGCTACGGTATATGCTCCGATTGCCATAAAACCCGCGTGTCCGAGGGAAAACAATCCCAGGAATCCATTAATTAAAATCATGGAGAGGGATAAAATGATATAAATTCCGCTAAGATTCAAGATTCTTAGCTGGTAGTTGTCCATAAACATGTTTGCGAGAAACAGCAGCACACCGATGATAACGATGGCGATTGCGGTGAGCATACTGTCTCTGCGTCTTCTTTCTTTGCTTTTCATCCCGCTCACCTACACTTTCTCTACGGTTGCTTTGCCCATGATTCCGGATGGTTTGATCAGCAGGACAAGAATCAAAACGACAAAAGCAAAAGCATCACGGTAACCGGAAAGATCCGGAATAAATGCAACGAGCATGATTTCACCAAATCCCAGAATAAAACCGCCGATCACCGCACCTCTCACATCACCGATTCCTCCGATGACCGCAGCGATAAAGCACTTTAATCCGGGCATCAGTCCCATAAGCGGAATTAATTGCGGATACTTCATGCCCCACAAAATCGCTCCGACTGCGGCCAGCCCCGAACCGATCCCGAAGGTTATTGTGATTATGGTATTTACGTCGACCCCCATAAGCCTTGCAGCTTCATAATCCTTTGATACCGCACGCATCGCCATTCCGGTCTTTGTCTTATTGATCACATAAAACAGTACCAGCAGCACAACCAGTGTAACGATAGGAATCAGCAGGGAAACCCCTGAAACCTTCACGCTGCCGATGCTGAAAATCTGGTTGAATAATTGAATCGTCGGAAATGCCTCCGGACGTCCGCCGAAGATCATAACACCGAGATTTTCAATTAAATAGGACGCGCCGATGGCGGAGATCATGATCGCAATTCTCGGGGAATTTCTCAGCGGTCTGTAAGCAAAACGCTCCAGGATGATACCGAACAGAACGGTAAATATAATTGCAACCGGAAATGCCAGATACCAGGGCAGTGTGAAGATTGTAATTGCATAGAATGCAAAATAAGCGCCCAGCATGAAAATATCACCGTGGGCAAAGTTGATCAATCTCAGGATACCGTAAACCATCGTATATCCTATTGCCAGCAATGCGTATAAGCTTCCAAGGGACAGGGAGTTTACCACCTGCTGCATGAAAGTCGGGAAGTCCATAATGGTCATCCGAATTTCTCCTCTCCTTAAATAAAATAAATCGTCAATTTTCGATGAAAAAGGTTAAGTTTGAAATCTCAAGCCTCATAAATGGGTCCCAGATATAAGGACTGAAACTTCAAACCTAACAACAAGTCAATTGATGTGGCTTTCTGTACGAACGCCACATCAGTA
>JAQUYZ010000141.1 GCA_028691625.1 Eubacteriales bacterium | reverse complement strand
GGTTTTTCCCGAAAATTTTATAAACAGCGGGAACCATTGCCCTTTATCCGCTTTGCTCTGCGGCCGCAGGGCGATCGGGAACGTGTTTTCGAGCAGCTCTAAAAGCGCTTCGAGGGAGACCCCTTCATCCTCTTTTCCCCTGCCGATCACCAGCAGTGCGGCGCCGGTTTCAAGGGCGGCCTGATATTTTTCAAGAAAACCTCCCGTTTCTCCGGAATCCTTGGTCACGATATATCGGGCATTGATCTGATTGATCAGTGCAATATTCAATTCCGCGGTAAAGGGACCCTGCATGCAGATCAGTTGTTTTCCCGGGAAACCCAGAACAAAGCAGCTTTCCACCACCTCAAGCATGGGCAGGACCCTGGGGAAAATCCGCTTCTGGTACTCACTTACCTTTGTATACTTGAAAAGCTCCTTGCTTCCGATGGTGAGCAGCACATTCCCTGTACTTCGGTTCAGATACTCCACTACCTCTTCATGACTGCCAAAAAACTGACAGTCCATTTGCGCTCGGATCCCGCTTGCCCGCAGCACTCTGATATAATTGCAGCCGGTCTTTCTGCAGGCGGCTTTGATGTTTTCGCTTGCCAGTCTGGCGTATGGATGGGTTGTATCGATGACATACTCGAACTGCTTCTCCACCATGAACGCATTCATCTCATCCTCTGTCAGTCTGCCGGATCTCACCTGAATATGCTCCAATCCCTCCGGCAGCAATTCCTTGCCGTAATCCGTTGCCACACAGGCATATACAGTCAGCCCGCTTCCGTCGATTCCGCGTGACAGCGCTTCCAAAAGCGCTCTTCCTTCTGTTGTCCCTGCAAAAACTAAAAGATTTGGCATTTATTTTTTCCTTTCAATCGATCCGATAACCCCTCGGTGTCACTAGTTTTCCGTCGATTTCCTTCGTCTGTGAATTTCCGACAAATACGGTGGTAAACATGTCGACCTTTGTATCCTTCAGCTCTTGAAGGGTAAGAACCGTACCCGATTCTCCCTCTCGTCCGATATTTCTGACAAAGCCGCACATGGTCCCGGCGTGCCGATGCTTCAGAATGATCTCACAGGTCCTCTGTAAATAATCCTGCCGCTTCTTGCTGGAGGGATTATAAAAGCAGAGGACAAAGTCCGCCGCAGCTGCGAAGTCGATCCGCTTTTCGATGAGCTCCCAGGGAGTCAACAGATCACTCAGGCTAATCACAGCGAAATCATGAATCAAGGGAGCCCCTAAGATTGCAGCGCCGCTGCAGGCGGCTGTGATTCCCGGTATCACCTCGATTTCAATGGGATCATACTGCTGCGCCACTTCGTACATCAGCCCGGCCATGCCGTAAACGCCGGCATCTCCGCTGCAGACCATCGCCACAGTCCGTCCCTTCCGTGCTTCCTCTATTGCAATATGGCAGCGCTCTGCCTCTTTTTTCATCGGCGTTGAAATCAGGCGCTTGTGCCGGAATCTGTCCCTGATCAAATCAATATACACATCATAGCCGGTTATCACATCGCAGTCCCCGAGGGCTTCCAGGGCTCTCTGTGTCATTTGATTCCACTCTCCAGGGCCAAGACCCACCACATATATTTTCATTCTCATTGCCTCCGCATATTCTATCCTGTAATCCATGTATTGTTACAATCTTTCATCCTGTCGTATTTATGACTTCAAGGTGTCCTTGTTCGCTGCATCGTAAACCGCATCCAGACACTCCTTCCACAGGGAACGCCGGAGGGTATCCTTTAAACCAAACAGCAGCTTACCGACGGATTTCTCAACGGCCTTTTCAATTTCTACCCGGATCAGCTTTCTCTCCTCCTCCGGCAGTTCAATGGTTTCTATGGGATGGTCCAGTCGTTTGCATACGTCTTCCACCGACAGCTTAACGATATCCTGAATATCGGGAACTCTTTCGCGGAAAGCAAACCATTGTTTCAGATCCTCCAAATATTCCGCCAAGATCATCCATGCTTCCTCTCTGCCTTTTCCGTTTCCCGTTCTGCTCTCATTCTTTATAAGATGGTCAATGTCAATCAGCTGGATCCCCCCAAGCATACCGATCTCCGGCTCTATGTCCCTGGGGACTGCCAGATCGATCCAGATGCTCGCTTCCCGATTCAAATGTCCTTCCACCTCATTCTTCTTCAAGGTGTAGTGAGGGCTTCGGGTGGCGCTGATCACGACTTTTGAGGAGGCTAATTCCCTGATTCTGTCCTCGTAGGGAACCATCCTGCAGCCTTCGGGAATCACCGATTCCGTCGGGCGCGTTCCATGCACCGTCTTCCGCATTGTCATCTTCATCTCTGCGCCTTGTCCCAGCAAGGTGCTGCAGATCAGTTGGCCCATTTTGCCGTTTCCGATGATAAAGCAAGAAACGCCCCTGAGATTGCCGAGCTTCTCTTTCAACAGAGCGGCGGCCTGAAGTGCCGTGGAACTGTCTGCGGCTGCCAGCTGAACCTGTGATTTGACCTTTTTTGCTGCGCCGATGGCGGTTTGAAATACCTTCTCTAAAACCCTATCCGCACAGTGATGCTTACGGGCAAGAAGAATCGCTTCTCTTACCTGGGAAATGATCTGATCCTCCCCGAATATTCTGGAATCCAGGCCGCAGGCAAGCTCCAGCAGATGGGATGCCGCTTTTACTCCTTCTCTCTCGATAAAAAGCTCCCGATAAGGACCGGCGTCGACCTCCTTCAGCGCGCATAGCATCCGGCAGGGAGACAGGTTCGGTCCGGCACTGATCCACAATTCCGTCCTGTTACAGGTGGAAAGGATCACACAGCCCTCGATGGGGTACCTTTCCTTCAGGATCCTCATCGCCTCGGCTGCTCCTGCCTTTGTAAAGGAAAAGCGTTCTCTGTATTCAATGGAAGCCTTATTGTGGTCGATCCCGACCATTTTGATGTTTAAATCTGTGTCCATGCAATCACTTCATTCCTAATTTCTTATTTGCTTGCTTCCCGGAACTCATGGGTGAAGACCGGGTCATATAGTCTGGATCGGTCATAGGTGTCACCCAGAAAATCTCCCACAAGAATTAATGCTGTTTTTGTGATCCTGTTCTCCTTTGCCATCTGAGGAAGGGTATCCACCGTTCCCCGAAAGATCTTTTCGTCAGGCCAGGTTGCTTTGTAAACGATGGCTGCCGGTGTATCCTTGGGGTATCCGCCTGACAGCAGCCGTTCCTTTAAAGGCTCCAGAAGCCCTGTGCTCAGGAAGATTACCATAGTTGCCTGATGGGCGGCCAGCAGCGAAATCTCTTCCTTTTCCGGCACCGGTGTCCTGCCTGCCATCCTCGTGATGATTACCGTCTGCGACACATCCGGCAGGGTATATTCCGCCTTCAGCGCTGCCGCCGCACCGAAGCAGGAACTGACGCCGGGAACCACATCAAAAGAAATCCCCGACTCATCGAGCAAATCCATCTGCTCCCGGATCGCTCCGTAAAGGCTCGGATCACCGGTATGAAGCCGCACCGTCATCTTTCCGACCGCTTCCGCTTCCTTCATGACACCGATCACTTCCTCCAGCGTCATGGATGCGCTGTCGTAAATTCTGCACTCCTGTTTTGCGATCTCCAGATGCTCCGGATTTACCAAAGAACCTGCGTAAATAATAACATCTGCTTCCGTCAGCAGCTTTTGGCCTCTGACGGTGATCAAATCAGCCGCTCCCGAACCTGCTCCTACAAAATGTACCATGCTATCTCCTTTTTTGTTCCTCTTTTACGACCAGGATAGAGAAGTAACCCGCTTCCTCATCCAGATCCTCCAATCGGCGGAAGACCCGTTCTCCCTCCATACCACAGCGTTCCACCATCTTCACCTCAGGCGGCGGTTCCATTTTTGAAAGGATTGCCTTCACCTTCCCGATGGATTTCCCCGATTTCATCAGAACCCGGGTTCCTTTCAAGGCCAGGGCTTCCTCGATCCCGCCATAGGAAGCCGGGATCACGTGCAGTGCTTCCGATGCCTCTGTCAGTCCTTCGTTCAACCGGGCGGAGACAGCGCAGAAGGAAGGAATTCCCGGTATGATTTCCGTCTCATATCCCTGGGCTGCAACTCTGTTGTGTATATAAATATAAGTCGAATAGATGGACGGATCTCCCAAGGTCAGAAATACGATATCCTTTCCTTTTTCCAGCTCGGCAATCACCGCTGCCGCTGCCTTGTCATGGCTCTCCCTCAGCTTGCTTTCCTCCCGGATCATCGGCATAAAAACTTCGAGAAGCTCCTTTGCTTCGATCTCCGGTACGGCTCCTCTGGCAATCTCAAAGGCCACATTGGTTTCTCTCCCGGATACCGGGATTGCGATCGTATCGCATTCTCCGATTAGTCTGACCGCCTTTAATGTCATCAGCTCAGGATCCCCGGGCCCGACGCCCAGTCCATATAATCTTCCTGTTTTTTTATTCTGATCTATAGGTTCCATCCTGTTTTCCCCTTTATTCTTTTGCTCTATTATCTCGCCGCCTGCTCCAGCAATTTCTCCTTTACCTCCGCAGCTTCCACAGTCTCCCCGAGATAGCCATATTGGTTGGAGAAGAGAATCGCACCGATTTTCAGGCTGTAATGTACCCGCGCTCTGATGCGGAGGTCCAGTTTTCTTAAGACAGACTGCAGCGTTTCCTCTCTGATCCCGGCCTGATCCAAAACGGTGATTGCATCCTCCGTTGTGACGCAGTCCAAGAGCTGCTCCACAACCTCCCTCGAAGCACCCGCCTTCGCCGCATGGGCACTAATAAGCTCCATACGGGCATCTCCGTATCTGGAATGGGTATTCATGATTCCTGCGGATACCTTGATCAGCTTTCCGATATGGCCGACCAGCAGTACACCCTTGAATCCGGAAGCCTCGGCATAATCCAGCGCATCACCGATGAAATTGCTGCATTTGACTGAATCGAGACCAGGCAGTGTGAGATGGGATTTTAAAAATGTTTCCCCGTAGTTCCCTGGAGTGATCACCAGATATTCGGCACCGTCCGCCTTCCTTACATTCATTTTGACCTTTACAGTATCGATCAGTGCCTGCTCGCTCATCGGTTCAACGATTCCACTGGTTCCCAGGATGGAAATCCCCCCTAAAATGCCCAGCTGTGCGTTGAAGGTTCGCCCTGCGGTTTTTTCGCCCTCCGGAACGGAGATTTCCACATGAAGCCCGTCTGTATAATCAAATTCATCACAAACTGCCCTGACCTGTTCCAGAATCATCCGCCTCGGTACGGGGTTGATGGCAGCCTGCCCGACAGAGCATGCGAGCCCCCGTTTGGTAACTCTCCCCACACCGATTCCCCCGTCCAGCGTGATCTGCGGCGTTCCTTCTCTGTTTTTATCAGGCCCGTCTTTTGCGGTTTGCAGTTTCGATACCCTGGCGTAGATCAGAATCCCGTTTGTAACATCTGGATCATCGCCGCCGTCCTTTTTCACTGCACAGCTTGCCCAACCGTCTCCTCGCTCCGGATCTTCCATGGTGAGCTCCAATCGCACCCCCCCCGGTGTATCCAGAATAATTTTTTCACCAGGAAAAATTTCAGCGCCCAAAACCATCGCCGCCGCCCTCTGCGCCGCCGCTGCAGCGCAGCTGCCGGTAGTATACCCGCATCTCAGTCTTTGATTGTCCTTCAAAATATACTGTTCCATTGATTCACTGCTTCATTGCTTC
>JAQUYZ010000140.1 GCA_028691625.1 Eubacteriales bacterium | reverse complement strand
CCAGAAGACAGAAAGAGAAGGTCGTGCTGAAGGAAGGAAAGGGCGCTGCATTCAAGGACAGCATCGTAAAGTTAACGATTGGCGGCGGAAAGAAATCGAAAATGCGTGCCGGAGATGTGGTTGGAACCATCTGTGCAATCGATGGAATCACATCCGATGATATTGGAATCATTGATGTGCGGGACAGCATTACCTATGTTGAGATCCTGAATGGAAAAGGGGAGAAGGTGTATGAGGTGCTGCAGCAGAAGCCAATGAAAGGGAAACTGCGGAAGATTCAGAAGAGTTATCATTCATAAAGGTTTTACTTTTATGAGGACCAATGGTAAAATAAAAACAAATTCGTATTATGTCAGGAGAAATGCATCTTATGTCATCATCTGCAAAAGATAGCGTAGAGAAACAACAGGAAGTAGAAAAATATATACCGTCACAGGAACTGACCAGTCCGCTGTTTGACATTATTCCGTCGAAGTTTTTTTCACCGCTGGCATCGCCGAACCGGCTTGTTTACTGGGATTGTATCCACAAATTGTTTTCCGCCATGGATACGCAGCTTTCTTTCGGAATTGAGAGAGAGATTCTGGCAGATGAACTGCAGTTTTATTTTGAGCAGAATCAGGCCGCAGAATTTGAAACAGACGAATTTGGAAGTTCAGATCCGAGAAAAAAGGCAAATGAAATGCTGCGGTTACTGGAGAATTTTGGATGGTTGGAAGTCGAGACGGACAAAAGTTATGTGCAGAGGGTGAATTTCCATGATTATGCGGTAAACATAATCAAAACGCTTTTAGAGATTTCTAATGGAAAGAAAATAGAGTATCAGGGGTATATATATGTTATTTACAGTCTGGTCAAGGCACCCACAGATCATCCAGCGGTAGTTTTGCAGCAGATTATGGAAAATACCGATCTGCTGATTACCGGACTTAAAAATCTAAATTCGAATATCAAGCATTATATTGACGAACTGACTCGCCATAAGACAGTGGCTGAAATCATGAATGCGCTGTTTAATGACTACATTACCAATATTGTGGATAAGGCATATCATAGATTGCTGACTTCGGATAACGTATCGAAGTTTCGCCCGGAGATTATTGAACGTTTGGAGAGTCATAGCAGAAGCAAATCCTATGTTTCCAAAACGGCAGATGAATTGGCTGGGTTAAGAGAAATTTCCAGGGAAAAAGCGGAGGAACTGACCTACCAGTGTTTACATGAGATTATAGAAGCTTTTCGAAGCATGGATGATATTCTGGCAGAAATAGATCAGAAAAACACACAATACCAGAGAGCGTCTATCAACAGAGCCAAATTCCTGCTGGCTGGTAGTGAAGACGTACGAGGGCAGTTAAAGGAAATACTTTTGTACATGAATACGCAGATCAATGAGCGAAATATGGATCTGAATGGTATTTATGAAATGGAGTATGTGGATCAGTTGGTACGGTTATTCGGAAGCAGTTTTCTGGATGAGAAATCTTTTTACAGCCCGACAGAGGGAAGGAAAGAGTTTTCCCCACAGGAACTTGCAGATACAGAGCCAGATCTATTGCTTCGCCAGGAAAAACTACGGCGCATGACGGAGAAGATGCAGCGTATTTTGAGCCCGGAGAGGATTGACAGTTATGTAAAGGTGCAGATGGGAGATCGAAATGTAATGCGCGCATCGGAATTGCCACTTTGTAATGTGGAAGACTTTATGAAGATTATTTATATTCGATTGTACGGAACACGAAAAAACATGATTTATCGTGTGAAGAAAAATGAAAATGTACTCCATACATTTGAGAAATACCAGTTCCCGGATTTTACGATTCAGAAGAAGGAGAAATAAGACATGAATTTATTGGAGGGAATGCTGCAAAAGGATCAGGACGAATTTCGACGAATCTGCAATAAACTGATTAATGTCTGCTTTTTGTGCAAGCAGAATGAGGCAACCAGATCGGACTATTATTTTGTGCTGAAATATAAAGAGAAGTTTGTGGAGCTGCTGAACACGCTGGGATATCGTGTGGAAATAAATGAAGAGTACGGCGTGATCCAGTTGACCAATGGTCTCAATACAAATCGTCAGAATCTGAAATTGTACGAATCCATTATTCTGCTTTTGCTGCGCATTTTATTTGATGAGAAAAAACGAGAATTGTCGGTGTCGGATGAAGTCATTGTGAATCTGGGAGATATCCAGGATAAGTTCCTGAGTCTGAAAATTCGTGAGAAAATGATAGATAAGACCACCATGAGCAACACGCTGCGTATGCTGCGGAGGTACCAATTAGTAGAATTGTTGGACAATGATTTGAAGAATGAAGAATCAAGGATCCTGATTTATAACTCTATTCTAATGGCTGTGCGCGTGGAGGATATTAAGAAAGTTCACGAGAAAATAGAAACGTACCGAAAGGGGAAACAGACAGATGAAGAAATTGACCCGACTGAAATTGATTAACTGGCATCGATTTTCGGATGTAACCATTGATCTTGGAGATTCCACATTGATTTCAGGTGAAAACGGTGCTGGGAAATCTACGCTTTTGGATGCCATTCAATTTGTTGTTACCTGCTCGGCGAATAATTTTAACAAAGCAGCTCATGAAAATGGAAAGAGAAAACTCACTGGGTATATTCGCTGCAAAACAGGACGGGAGCACCAGCCATACGAACGTACAGGGGAATTGAGTGCGCATATTGCGCTGGAGTTTTATGAGGAGAGCCGCAACAAATATTTTATTGTGGGTGCAGTGATTGATTCTGCCACAGAGGGGCAGGAGACCGTTGCACGCTATCTGGTGGATAACAGTATGCTTTCGGAAGAGATGTTCAAGAATGGGAAAAGGCCCAGAACTATTACAGAATTCCGAACATTTAACAATAAAAAAATAAAAACCTTTGCCAAGACCAATGCAGAGGCCAAACGTATGATGAAACAAAGGTTTGGAAGAATCGAGGATAAATTTTTCCAATTAATACCAAAGGCAATGGCTTTTAAACCGATTGATGATATCAAAGATTTTGTTTATTCCTATGTGCTGGATGAGAAGGAAGTCAATATTGATACACTTCGGGAAAACGTCAGAAGTTATCAGGAACTGGAAAAAACTCTGGAAGGTGTCAAACGAAGAATTGAAAAATTAAAAGAGATTGAGCAGTACCACAAGGTAGTTGCAGACTGCATGCAGGCAGATCAGATGTATGAATACTATCTTGCCCAGTCGGATGTGGACATTATAGAGGAACAGATTCAAAATCTGACAAAAAAAATTGAATCAGAAAACTTCCGGTATAATGAATTGACCGGATCCAGAAATGATCTTCAAAAAGAATATGATAATAAAAATGAAATATGCACCACGTTGTTGGTGGAGATGCGCCAGAATAAAGAGTTTCAGGCGATTGAAGAACAAAAAAAGCAGTTAAACAGCCTGAAGGAAAAGCAAAACGAGCAGAAAGAGGAACGAAAGCAGTTGCTTGACAGTGCTAAACTGGCATTGCGAAAGGCAAATAAACTTTCGCAGATCAGTGATGCGGATGTCTGTGTGGGACAGTATGAGGAAATGCTGCGTCATTTAAAAGAGACAGAAGACGTTGTTATGGCAGGCGAACTGGTTAATCAGGTCATTCAATACAAAAAAGCAATGTATAAAAAACTGCAGCAAAAAATGCTGGAGGTGCAGTCCAGACTGGTTGATTTATCCAATTTTATTATAGAAGTAAAAGAAAATATGAAAAAACTGGAGCGCCAGCGTTTTTCTTATCCTCCTGCGGTGGAGGTGCTGAGGGATAAAATAGAGCAGGAATTTCTGCGCATTGGACGTACGGCAGAACCGAAGATATTGTGTGAGTTACTGGATATTGCCAATGAAAAATGGAGAAATGCAGTGGAAGGGTATTTGAATACCCAACGATTTTACATACTTGTGGAACCGGAGCATTTCGATATTGCGCTGGGGATTTACGAAAAACTCCGCAGGGAACGAAAGGCCTATGGCGTAGGATTGATCAATGCAGGAAAACTGGATGCATATGATGTGACACCGGGGGATAGTCTTGCTTCTATGGTGGACTCCAAAAATATTTACGCAAAACGATATGTGAATATGATATTGGGCAAAGTGCATGTATGTGAGCGGGTAGAGGAACTGAAAAGATATGATGTTTCTATCACGGCAAACTGTATGCGCTATCAGAATCATGTGGCCAGTGCTATTAAACCGGGGATCTATGAGGTTCCCTTTATTGGGAAGAATGCGGTTCGCATTCAATTAGAACAGGCAAAAGAAAAACTGGAAAACCTGAATATCCAAAACAAAGAGCAGCAGAAACGGGAGAGCAGTATTAAAGATACAATGGAATTGCTTGATTCCGAAGCGGATGTGGATGTGAAATACCGTCTGTCTATTCTACCTGAATTGAAAAGGACAACTATTGCCATCGAAAAATGCCAAAGGGAAATCAGGCAGTTGGAAGAACACTCTTCCGTGATTCAAAAGCAAATCCGTGTGGAAGAACTGCAGGATGAGTGTAAAAAGATACAGACGCAAGTCTCAAAAAGGGACAGAGAAATCGGATCCTGTGAGACGAATATCAAAAATGCCAGAAGTGCGGTGACAGATGCAGCAGCAGATAAAACGGCAAAACAAGGGTTGGTGGCAGAACTTGCAACGAAAGCAGGGGAAGCAGTTTTGAATTGGAAACATGACTACGACAAACAGACGACAGACAAGACCTATGAGCAGTTCCGGTTTAATTTTGATCGACGGCGTAAGGCTAATCGTACCAATCAGGAAAATGCAGATAAAAGAATGCAGTCTGCCATGGTGGATTATAAAACTGCGTTTGACTTTGGGGCGGCAGCCAGCTACGAGGCCTATGCAGAATATGCGGCTGTGCAGGATCGACTGGTGACATCGGAACTTTTGACCTACGAAGACAAGGTGACAAAGGCACGTATATCTGCGGAGGAAGAATTCCGGGAGCAGTTCTTATCCAAACTCCAGGAAAATATGAAACAGGCACAGGGGGAATTCAAAAACCTGAATAAGGCACTGCGTGATATAACCTTTAGCAACGAGCGATATGAATTTCTGTACCTGCCCAGCAAACGTTATGGGAAATATTACGAAATGATTATGGATGATTTTAATGTGGTGCAGGGAGAGTCTATTTTCAGTGGCGTTTTCCATGAAAACCATAAGGAAGTTATAGATGAACTGTTTTCCAGGCTGGCTCTGGATCAGGATAACAGTGCAAAGACATTGGATGAGTTTACAGATTATCGTACTTATATGGATTATGATATTAAAATACTACATGGAGACGGTAATTATTCTTTATACTCCAAAGTGTGTGAGGAAAAGAGTGGAGGAGAGACACAGACACCATTTTATGTTACGGTGGCAGCTTCGTTTGTGCAGTTGTACAGCAACAATATTGGCGGTGAGGCAATCGGGCTGGTGATGTTTGATGAGGCATTTAACAATATGGATGACGAGAGGATCGGCGGTGTCCTGGAATTCCTGAATCGTCTGCCACTCCAGATGATCATCGCAGCTCCGCCGGATAAAATCCAGTATATTGGACCGAAGATGGAAGAAACCTTATTGGTGTCAGACGGCGAATTACAATCGGGTGCAACAGCAAATTAAAATCCCGTCTGACACCTATCAGACCGCGCGGTCTTGCCTGTAACTGCACA
>JAQUYZ010000139.1 GCA_028691625.1 Eubacteriales bacterium | reverse complement strand
TCTGCCCACCGTCTTTTTCATCAATGCTACGTGATAGGCGGTTGCTCCCTCCTTGGAAAAATCTGTTGATGTCTTTACAAAAGCAGCCCCTGCCTCGCCCGACAATTCGCAGGCCTTCACCACTTCCTCATCCGTCAGAAGGCAAGTCTCCAGAATAACCTTGACGATGGATCCATGCTCTTCGGCCACAGCCACTACCGTTGCAATATCCTGTCTTACATAGTCATAACGCTTTTCCTTCAGTGCGCCCACATGGATGACCATATCGATCTCTTCCGCACCTTCACTGCAAGCCCACTCCGTTTCAAAGGCTTTTACTGCCATAGCGCAGGCTCCCAGAGGGAAACCGATGACGGATGCAATTTTAACATTCGCACCTTTCAGCAGCTCCTTTGCCAGCGGTACATAGCACGAATTGACACAAACCGCATAGAAGCCGTTTTCCTTTGCTTCTCTGCAGAGTTTGATCACGTCGGCTTCCGTCGCTTCCGGTTTCAGAACCGTATGATCAAAATATTGATTTAAATTCTTCATTTCAACCACCTATTTGATTATCTCTCCCAATGCGCCATTGTTCAGGCCGGCCGCATTGCCCTCGTCCGTATCAAGATGGATTTCGCTGTAGTGTCCTTCTCCGGAACGTACAAGAACATTATCGAAGATCACTCCTCTTTCGCCCTCAAATTTAATCTTCACAATATCCTTATCCTTTACGCCGGCTTCCGCAGCCTGTTCAGGAGACAGATGAATGTGCCGGAGCGCTATGATGGTTCCGTGGTCTATGGCTACTTCTCCTGCCGGTCCTACCAGCTTCACTCCCGGTGTCCCGTCAAGCTTTCCGGACTCTCTGACCGGTGCTGCGATCCCGATTGTTCTGGCGTCTGTCAATGCCAGTTCAACCTGCGTTTCCGTACGCGCCGGTCCCAATACTCTTACACCCTTTAAGGTACCCTTTGGGCCAACGATATCAACCTTTTCCTCGCTTGCAAACTGTCCCGGCTGCTTCAACGCCTTTGTCGGTGTTAAGGTGTGCCCTTTTCCGAATAATGTCTCAATATCTTCACTTTTCAGATGAAGATGCTTGTTTGATAACCCTACTTCCGCTTTATAACCCATTTCCTTTTCTCCTTCTATGATAATAATTCTTTTATAAACATGAGCTACTCTTCCAAACAGGTTATGTATGGAAGATTTCTATACTTCTGATCATAGTCCAGACCATAACCGACGATAAATTTATTTTCAATTTCAAAACCGGTGTAGTCAGCCTTAATGTCTACCTCCCTGCGTTCCGGCTTGTCCAGCAATGTGCATATTTTAAGGGTTTTCGGCATTCTGCCCTGAAGATAATCCCGCAGATAATGGAGAGTGGTGCCTGAGTCGATAATGTCCTCCACGATAATCACATTTTCATCCTCGATGCCGGTATCCAGGTCCTTCAGAATCCTGACAACACCGGAGCTCTTCGTGGAAGCTCCATAGCTGGTTACCGCCATGAAGTCGATCTTTGTATCCACGGTGATCTCCCTGATCAGATCGCTCAGGAAAAGTACCGCGCCCTTCAATATACCGACAACCAAAACTTCCTGTCCCTTATAGTCCTCTGAAATCTGTTTCCCCAATTCCTTGATTCGCTGCGCGAGCTGCTCCTCTGTGATCATGACCTGTCCAAATGTACAGTTGTTTTCCATTTACTTTTGCTCCTCTTCTTTGACAACTTCTTTTTCTACTTCGTAGTTTACATCATCAATTATATTTTTTCCACGGAATTTTTTCGCCGGTTCCACCTCATCGGATTCAACCCAGTAATTGTCCAGCTCACTCTTTAAATACCAAATGATAAAGGTCCAAAGCGTGATATCATCCACAATACCAAAAATAAGAATAGGTTCCGGGATCAAATCAATCGGTGATAAAAGGTACAGGATGCCCGCTACGATGATGATCTTCTTCCGTAAGGGCACTCCCTTATCCTTCATAAAATACCGGATTGCTTTTATCCTCTTCAATAATACCTGAAGAAAAATAAACTGCATTGACTATACCTCCTCCAAAAGACGATCTAACTCTTCCATTAGCTTATCATAACCCGTTCTCTTCAGGGAAGAGATGGGTATCACCTTATCTTCTGGAGCCAGCCCCAGTGTTTTTCTTATGTCACTGACGCATTTAGTCATTTCGTTTCTGGAAATTTTATCAGCCTTTGTTGCTACCACAATACCGTCAAATCCGTAGTGCTTCAGCCATTCATACATTTGAACATCCTGGGCGGAGGGAGTATGTCTGATATCTACAAGCTGGACCACCTTCAGCAATCCGTGGCGGCCTGCCAGATACGCTTCGATCATATCACCCCAGCCTTCCGTAACGGACTTGGAAACCTTCGCATATCCGTATCCGGGCAGATCGACAATACGGAATTCATCATTGATCTCATAAAAATTGATCGTTCGCGTCTTCCCCGGGCTGCCGCTGACTCTCGCCAGATTTTTTCTGTTCACCAGAAGATTCAACAAAGATGACTTTCCTACATTGGATCGGCCGGCAAAAGCGATTTCCTTTTTGTTGTCCTCCGGGTATTGACTTTTTTTCACTGCTACTGCGACCAGATCTGCTTTTTTTATTATCATGTTACTACTACTTCCCCGGAACTAAGCTTCCGTTTTACCGGAGTCTTCCGCTTCCATCTTCACTTTACCGTCTTCCGTCTTCAGCAATGCATGGTCCAGTGCTTCACTAACATTGTGGATCAGAATGAATTCCAATTTCTTTCTCACGTTGGCCGGAATTTCCTCAATATCCTTTTCATTGTCTGCAGGCAGCAGAACCTTCTTGATTCCCGCTCTGTGGGCGGCAAGCACCTTCTCCCTGATTCCTCCTACCGGAAGCACCTTGCCTCGAAGGGTGATTTCCCCCGTCATGGCAACATCCTTTCTTACCGGTGTTTTGGTAAGGGTGGATATGATGGCGGTGCACATGGTAACGCCTGCAGACGGACCGTCCTTCGGTGTTGCTCCCTCCGGAATGTGGATATGAAGATCATTTTCTTTATAGAAATCTTCCTGGATGCCCAGTTCCTTGCTGATGGAACGGATATAGCTCACACCGGCCTTTGCCGATTCCTGCATGACCTCGCCCAGCTGCCCCGTAAGCACCAGTTTGCCGGTTCCCGGAATCAGCGTGGTTTCTATGAACAGGGTATCGCCGCCCACGATGGTCCATGCAAGACCCGTAGTGACACCGATCTCGTTTTCTCCTTCTATGATATCATAACGGTACCGCTTTTTGCCAAGATACGTTTCTATATTTGCTGCGGTAACACGAAATCTTGTCGCATCCTCCTCCACGATCTTTCTGGCAACCTTTCTGCACAGGTTGGCCAGCTCTCTTTCCAGATTTCTGACACCGGATTCTCTCGTATAATAATTGATAATACTCCGGATGGTACTCTCTGAGATCGTGATATTTTCATCCTTCAGACCGTGCTCCTTGACCTTTTTCGGAATCAGATACCGTTCTGCAATCTTAACCTTTTCTTCTTCGGTATAACCGGGGACCTGAATCACTTCCATTCGATCCAGCAGTGGTCTTGGAATCGTATCCGTGGTATTTGCCGTTGTAATAAACATCACCTTGGAAAGATCAAAAGGAACCTCAAGATAGTGATCCGTAAATTCCTTGTTTTGTTCCGGGTCAAGAACCTCCAGGAGTGCAGATGCAGGATCTCCCCTGAAGTCGGCTCCGATTTTGTCCACCTCGTCAAAGAGGAAGACGGGATTATTGGTGCCTGCCTCCTTGATTGCTGAAATGACTCTGCCGGGAATCGCACCAATATAGGTTCTTCTGTGTCCTCTGATCTCGGCCTCGTCTCTCACTCCCCCCAGGGACATCCTGACAAAATCACGGTTTACCGCCCGGGCAATGGATCTGGCCACGGAGGTCTTTCCGACTCCCGGAGGCCCAACCAGACAGAGGATCGGTCCCTTCATGTTCTTGGAAAGCTTCATGACCGCCAGATATTCCAGGATTCGATCCTTAACCTTCTCCAGACCATAATGGTCTTCATTTAATATCTTCTCCGCATTCTTGATATCGATGGTTCCTTTGGAAGCTTTGACCCATGGCAGAGCAAGGATCCATTCGATGTAGGTCCGGATCACACCGCCTTCCGCAGAGGAGGGCTGTATCTTGGATAACCGCTTGATTTCCTTTTCAACCTTCTCATTGACCTTTGGTGACAGTTTGAGCTTTTTCAGCTGGCCCAGCCAGGTTTCAATTTCATCCTCGATGGCTTCATCCTGCCCCAGTTCCTCCTGAATGGCACGCATCTGCTCCTTCAGATAGTACTCGCGCTGCACCTTGTTGATCTGGCTTCTGACCTTTATATTGATATCCTGCTCGATGGTCAGGATCTCGATTTCCTTATTTAATATCTCGTTTAGAATTTCAAGTCTGTCCTCGGGATCGAAGGCCTCCAGAATCTTCTGCTTCTCTTCCGTCTTGACATCGAGATGAGACGTAATCACATCAGCCAGCCTTCCCGGCTGATCCACCGAGGCGACCGACGGGAAGATATCCTGAGACACCTTTGGATTCAGATCCAAATAATTCTCGAAATTGCCCAGTGTAGAGCGCATCAAAGCGACTACCCTGGAAGGAAGCTCGTCAAATTCTCTTTCTTCGATTTTTTTCACAGTACACTTGAAGTAAGGCACTTCCAAGACGACATTCTGGATTTCCCCTCTGCTAACGCCTTCCACCAGTACCCGGATCGCATCTCCCGGAAGCTTGAGCATCTGCTTGATCTTTGCGATGGTTCCAATTTTATAAAAATCCTCGTGAGTAGGAAGATCGGTTTCTGCATCCTTTTGGGCGGAAAGAAACACCAGTTGATTCATCATCATGGCTTTTTCCAGCGCACTGATGGATTTCTCTCTGCCTATATCAAAATGAAGGACCATATAAGGAAAGATTGAAAGCCCTCTGAGAGGAATCATCGGCATGGACCTGATTGCAGTTTTGGTATCATCTGCCATAGCCTCTTCCATCTCCTTAACTGTCTCTTCGTCTGCATTCAAATCTTCTTTCATCAATTCTGTTTCGTCGTTAACGGGATCGATGTTCTCAAGCTTCTCGCTTTTTTTCTTACCTGTCTTTTTCACTTTATCCTCTGTCATATTACCCTCCTGTTTCTAATACCCCTTTATGATCCCTTTTGATTTCTATTCCATTTTTTCCGATATCGCCTGCTAAAAAATCAGGCGGCTTTTCGCCGCCTGTCTTACGATGCAGATTCCTCGCTCTTCTTGTTTCGTTTCGACTCCACAAGTACTAAAGCCGGCCCTGTGTTATAATCAATTGTCCCCTTTGTTATGATACATTTTGTAATATCTTCCCGGGACGGGAGCTCATACATAATATCTGTCATAACATGTTCTAATATACTTCTCAGTCCTCTTGCCCCTGTTTTTCTTTCGATTGCTTTTTCCGCCACTCTGTTAATGGCGTCGTCTTCGATCTCAAGTTCCACACCGTCCATCTGGAACAGCTTCTTGTACTGCTTCAAAATAGCGTTCTTCGGCTCCTTGATGATTCGCACCAGGGCATCCTTTGTCAATTCATCCAGTGTTACCATGACAGGCAGCCTGCCGATGAACTCCGGTATTAAGCCGTATTTCAGCAGGTCCTCCGGCTGCACCTTTTTCAGAATCTCAGATGCTTCCACCTTGGTGGACTTGATATCTGAATTA
>JAQUYZ010000138.1 GCA_028691625.1 Eubacteriales bacterium | reverse complement strand
TGCATGACCGACATGGTCCGGTTCACCTTAATGGCAGTATCGGTCAAATCGCTGTTGGCCTTCCGGAATCGTTCCCGTTCATAGTTCAGCTTGTTAAACGCTCTGATGACTCTGATCCCGGTCAGATTTTCCCGCAGCACCATATTGAGCCGGTCCAGCTTCTTTTGCATGGATTTGAAGGCAGGCATGACGGAATAGGATACGGCAGCCATAAATGCAATCAGGATCGGTATCGCTGCCAGCAGAATCACGGTCAGCTCCGTATCTCTGGAGACCGCCATGATGATACCGCCAATGCACATGATGGGTGAATAGATCATAATTCGCAGCATCATGATCAAAACGTTCTGGATCTGGATGATATCATTGGTGGTCCGTGTGATCAGAGAAGCAGTTCCTAACTGATCGAATTCATGCAGTGAATAGTTCTCTACTCTGGTAAAAACCAGATTTCTCAAATTTCTCCCCAAACCCATCGCGACCTTCGCCGAAAAGTAAGAGCCGATGATGGCGCAGGCCGAGCTGACCAGGGCAACAAGCAGCATATAGCCGCCGAAGGTGATAATATAGCCCGTATCACCCTGCATCATCCCCTTGTTCACAAGATCTGCCATCAGAGTCGGCAAAGCAAGCTCCGCCATGGCCTGCCCGAAGGTAAGCAGAAGAATGATGCAAAGCAAAAACGTAAATGGTTTTAATTGAAACAGTATTTTAATCATAATCGTACCACATTTATTATTTTAACATAATATTTATATTAACATAACTATTATAATGTCATAATTTATTTTGTCAAGGAAAATCAGGAACATCGTTTCTCCTTTTTGTATTACATTTCTATTAAAATTGTATAAAAATGCCGTATTGTCTTTCTTTACGACTCTTAATATATTATTATAGAAGAAGCAACATTTTACCAATGAATATTTTGGAACCCAATCCGGATTCGATTAAATGATGATATCAGGAGGTGCAACAATGCAAGAAAAAATAAAAACAAGAATTGCATTCATTATGGTCTTGTTCATTACCGTACTTTTCATCCCGAATGTCTCTCATGCAGCAACGTACGATGATGCAGACACGATTACATATGAAACGGATGCAGGGGAAGAAGTCACATTTAAAAGAGCTGATTTTGATGATGCCTGCGATGATCTGACAGGGGAAACTCTGGACTATGTAAAGTTCAGTCTTCCGTCTTCCGACGCCGGAACACTGTATTATGATTACGACGACGGAGATTTTGATTCCAAGGTCAAGACTACTACGAAATATTACTATGACAGCTCGCAATCTTTGTCAAAGGTAACCTTTGTTCCCGATGAGGACTTCGAGGGCACCGTTACCATCTGGTATACCGGTTACGATGAAGAAGGCGATTCCTATGATGGAAAGGTAAAGATTATCGTAGATGATGAAGAGAATGACGATACGGCGGAAGATCTCACCTATACCATGGATGGAGAAAAGGAGCTTGAATTCGATGAAGATGATTTTAACGATGTCTGTGAGGACCTGAACGACGAGGAGCTTGATTATGTGAAGTTCACCCTCCCCTCCTCCTCGGCAGGCACATTGTATTACAGCTATTCGTCAGATGACAATTATGATTCCAAGGTCACTGCTTCCACAAAATATTATTATGACGGCTCCCCGAATTTGTCGAGGGTATCCTTTGTGCCCAGGAGCAGCTATTCCGGCACGGTGACGATCAAGTATACTGGGTACGATGAAGATGACAACTCATATACGGGTAAGGTCAGAATCTCCGTCGAGGATACCGCCGCCAGCGAGATTGCCTATACGATCGACGACGATGAAACCGTTACCCTTGATGAAGACGATTTTTATGACCTCTGTGAAGAATTGAACGATGAAGCGCTGGATTATATCACCTTTACGCTTCCTTCCGATGCAAAAGGCGTGCTCTATTACGACTACGACGATGACGATGGGGAGTATGGTTCCAAGGTCACTGCCTCCAAAAAATACTATTATGACAGTTCTCCATATCTGTCCAGGATTACCTTTAAACCTGCTAAGAACTTTTCAGGGATCTGCATCATCAATTTTAAGGGATATGACACAGACGGGGTATCCTTCAGCGGCACTGTGGAAATCACCGTAACCGGAAACCTTCCGGCGGCCAATACAATTACCTACTCCGCAACTCCTGGTTCCCCGGTGTTTTTCAAGGAGGATGACTTTAATAACGTGTGCAAGAAGCTGAAGGATAACAACCTTGTATACGTGAAATTCAAGCTTCCTTCCGGCAGCATCGGAAAATTGTATTATGGGTATACCTCTGACGGCAAATATACCTCTGAAGTAAGCGATACCTCAAAATACTACTACGGTGCCACGCCGTTTCTGCTCAATGTGGTTTATGTACCCGCCGGCAGCGTTGCTGGAATCACCACCATCGACTATACCGGTTATGATACAGAGGGCTTCGCTTTCTCAGGAAAGGTTCAGATCACAACAAACGGAGCAGCTGTGAACCCCGCTATAAAAAAATCCAAGTACTACGGCGATGTGGATGAAGCCTATTCCTGGGCTGTGGATTATATTGACACATTGTCTCAGAACGGAATCATTACGGGCTCCACAGGGATGGACGGCAAAAAACATTTTTACCCCGCCGCAAAAATAAAAAGGGGTGAATTTATGCTTCTTCTTTACAAGGCTTTAAATCTTCCGGCCGGCACAGGCACAGGCAACTTTGCCGATGTGGCAAAGGGCGAATATTATTACGACGCCATCGCCGCTGCGAAGGCCCTGGGCATTGCGCAGGGATCGGATAATAAGTTTTATCCCAATGCCTCCATCACCCGGGAAGATACCATGGTTCTTGCTTTGCGGGCAATGAACAAGAGCGGAGCAGGCGTCGCTGCGGCGGATGTCAGCATGCTGTCAGGTTACAGCGATCGATATGTGATCTCAGACTATGCGAAGGAATCCGTTGCCGCATTGATTAAAGCCGGCATCATAACGGGCGGCGACGACAACAAGATCCGCCCGATGGAAAGCATCACCCGTGCGGAGGCTGCCGCGATCATTTACCGAATTAAATATTAGAAACCGCATTATCATAAAAATCGCAGGTCATCCATCAATTGCAAAATCATTGCAGCCCCTCATGCGAATGAGGGGCTGTTTTTATTGTTTCTATATGCTTGCATTCAGTGCTTCAATGATGCATTTCGCTGCAGACATGGCGTATTTTTCCCTGAAATCGTCTGTCTTTATATACTTTAAATCGTCAGGGTTTGAGAGGAATGCGCCCTCGATAATCACCGCCGGCATAACGGTTCGTCTTACTACGGCAAGCTCAGGGCTCACCTTTGCCCCCCTGTTCTGAAGCCCAAGATTGGAAACGAGGGTCCGCTGCAGATTCTGAGCCAGCTCCATCGCTGAAATGCCGTTCATCGGAGGATCATGCTTTCCATGGTAATGCACTTCGGTTCCGCTGGGAGTACTGTTTATATAGGAGTTGTTATGGATGGATAGATAGAGAGAGGCCCCAAGCTCATTTGCCGTATCCTGCCTGTCATAAAGCGGAATGGTGACATCCTCTGTCCTGATCATATAGAGTTCGGCTCCTGCCGCTTTCAGCATTTTCTGAAGCCTTAAAGCGACATCGAGGTTCACATCTTTTTCATTCAGTACGGCAGTTCCGTTTTCATAGCCCCGGGAACCGGTATCCGCACCGCCGTGCCCGGGATCAATTACAACCAGTTTCTGCCGGGCCCCCGCAGCGACGGCGGACAAACCGTATTGATCGAGTACTGCCTGATCTTCTTCGCTTACGCTTACGTCCTGCTCGTTTTCTCCGGGCAAGTCGGGTTCCCTTACCTCAAAGGTCAGATATGCCGTCCTCATGGAATCCGATCTGCTCACCGTTCCGGAGGAGTGTTCAGTCAAATCGGCCACGATTCTAACGGAATCCTTCGTATACTGGGAATATCGAATGGCTTTCATATACGGATTGTCACCGGTCTGAATCGTACCGTCTTTCCCGTTCAGTTTTGCATTTTTAATTTCAAATACCAGCCTGCTCGGATTTTTCATTACAAAGCTGGTAAAATCGGCAATTTCTCCATCTGCGTCGACGATCACGCTGTCGCCCTTTCTGGAGAGCTCTATGCTTCGGATCACAGTCAAAGCTGTCTCCTCCTCATTGGATGGGGACAGTATGTTGACAATCCGGTTTTTCTGATCCCAGGAAACTTCACAGCCCACTGCCTCGGAAACAAACCGGACCGGTATCATCGTTCTGTTTTTTATAATTCTGGCAGGAACATCGAGTGCTTTTTCCGTGCCGTTTATGTATGCTTTTTTTGAGTCGATTTTCAGCTTGACGTTTCTGTCACCAATGTTGACTGCAATCTCTCTTGCCGCCGCGTCCCAGCTGACGTCACCGCCCATTGCCTCAAATACCGCTCTGGCTGAAACCAGTGTGCGTCCCTCTGCGATCACCGGCGGCGAATCACATTGGACTTCAACGCCGTCAAGACTGATCCTGACCGGATCTGTTCCTGCAAACACCGGTGCGGTGCAGAATATCATCACCAGCAACAGCAGGAATCCCATCGTGGCCATCCTGTTCCTTTTCACAAAGCCTTACCCCCCTTTTCTTTTGAATTTATTATCTTATAAAACGCCTTGTAATTACAAGGATCTACATTTTCCTATCTTTCCAGATTCATACAATTGAGTCGGGTTTACTCCCACTTACAGCCCTTGCTGCATATAATAAAATAAAAACTAATAGAAAGGTTGATCGTATGAAACCGTTATTTGAACAGCCCATGCCTTGTCCGCTTGAGCCGAATTATTTATGTCCGTTATCCATAAGAAAAATGAAAGGCGAAGAGAGCGGGGAGGAGGCGGAAGCCGTTTTTTCCGAACAGAATGTCCTGATCAGTCAATTACCGCAGGAGATCAATCGTATCATGGGAATGCTCAACAGGAATTTATCCGATTATTATGAGCAGCTTCGGAACTATGGGATTCCAAGAGCAATCTCTCAGTGGATATTTCTCAGTATCATTACTTATACTATAAGGAACGCATCGGATTACACTGGAACCGTCGAGCAGAGAACAGCGCGGCTTAACAGAGATCTGCGAAGGGAGGGAGCTTTGCTGCTCAGTGTGTTAAGAGGATATGGCGTACCGGCGGATCTGATCAATGATATTTTTCTCGACATCATTGAAATGACACTGCGGAATCTGGAAGACCGGCCGGGACCCGGTCCGGGTCCGGGACCCGGTCCGCAGCCTGAACCGGGCTGGAGTGACTGGGAGGATCTGGGCGGCATACTGACCTCGGCACCGGCAGTCGCTTCCTGGCAGATAAACCGCCTTGACGTGTTCGGAAGAGGTCAAAATCAGGCACTTTGGCATAAATGGTGGGACGGTTCCCGATGGAGTGATTGGGAAGACCTGGGCGGGATCCTGACCTCCGCACCGGGAGCCGTATCCTGGGGTCCAAATCGGATCGATGTCTTCGGGGTCGGTCAAAACCAGTCTCTCTGGCATAAGTGGTGGGATGGTTCCCGCTGGAGCGCCTGGGAGGATCTGGGCGGAATTCTGACTGCAGCCCCTGCAGTCGCTTCCTGGCAGGCAAACCGTCTTGATGTATTCGGTATCGGTCAGAACAGGTCTCTCTGGCATAAATGGTGGGATGGTTCCCGCTGGAGCGCCTGGGAGGATCTGGGCGGCAGCCTGACCTCAGCGCCGGCAGCGGTCTCTTGGGGACCGAACAGGATCGATGTG
>JAQUYZ010000137.1 GCA_028691625.1 Eubacteriales bacterium | reverse complement strand
AATGGCATCTTCTGTTTCCGCATACCCCCTGCCTCTGTCTGCTGATGAGATCTGTACGCCCAGAACATTCGCAAAGCTGGCTGCCACAGACGGTTTTTCAGTTATATATAATTGCTTGCTCAAATTTTACCCTTTCATCACATCAAATCCCGTACCGGCAATCCGCTTTGTCATTGCCTCAAATCCGTCTTTTCCTGCTTCGTGCTTTTGCACGAGATTAACCAGGGATCCGGAAACGGCTCAATTATATTTTTACTGTTGACTCGCGACACCACTGCATGAATCGCATCGGTGCGTTCCAGGCCGTTTTCACGAAATAGCGCAGAAAGAGAAGACAATATTTCAAAATCCAAAGTATAGATCACAAATTCCATGTTAGGATTGACAGCCAGAAGGCTCTTTATTTCGCTGCCGATCCTGGGCGAAGCAACGATAAACGCTTTATCAGGTACCGGCAATTTCTCCGGGATACCATGATCCAGAGACTCAACGACGATCACATTGTTCAAACCAAACTTTGCGATATTTTCTTCCATGGTTTTCCCGTCCCTGGTGTCGTATTCCACAGCAATGACATAGCCTTCCGCAATATACATTGCAGCCTCAACCGCGATGCTCTCGCCTGAAATGACGCATACATTGTCCTGGTCTTTCAAATTTAGCCTGTTCATTATAATCGTCCGAACCTCGCGGCACACATAATGAACAGAACCATAAGAGAAACGACTGTTCTCGATCCCTATCTGGTAATTTGTTTCCGCATTGGGGTTTAAAATCAGCATGGCTGCAGAGGCATTAATCCCGCGGTCGATCATGCCCGAAATCTTGTCCCGCTTTATTTCACCGGATGGATCTGAACCCTCATTGTACCAGACTTCGCAGTCTCCCAGTTCCGCATTCCACATGTCGTAGAAAATATCCGGATGCCCGGCATCGGTAAAGACCAGCACCGCACGGTTGCTCATAACGGTTGGAATCAGGTTCTTGTTCTTTCCGGTAATGTCCAGCATTTTCAATCCCACCAGATTAATCTCAACATTCTGTGAAAAATACCGGAGCCAGGCCAAAACGATCTCATTCGTAAACATTGTTTTTTCCACAAGCAAAACCTCCCTACTCGTATTTATCATAACTCGCATTTATCATACCATATTCTTGGGATTTAGAGTATGATAAAAATAATTCGCGTTTTACCTGAGGGATTTTGGAACAAAGTCTTGCCCCCTTTCGTCAAATAAAAGGAAAGTTGTGGAAATTTTAATAAAAAAATAGAATAAGAAAAGAGGTCATTTTATGAATAAGGGAAAAATTGCGCTCGTTTGGCTGATTATCGCGATCCTTCTGATGACAGGCTTGACCGGCTGCCAGGCTTCTTCCCGGACCGGAACGGATCAACCCCTTGATTCAATCGGGATAGAGCCATCCGAATTTGCAAACTATCATGAGGTTCCGGTTACCCTTACGCCGTCAATTGAGGCTTACCGAATCGCTGACGATCTGAGCAATATTATCAACAAAAGCCGTTTTCCGTTCTCTGACGAAGCGCAAAAGCTTCTTGTTGCCAACGGTTTTGTGGTGGTTCCCAGTCCATGGCGGGAGTTTTTCAGCATCTATGAAGTCAATCGTTATGACTCGATCCCAAACTTTATTACCACGGATGCGATGCTTCATAATTATCATCTGTACTTCAGTCATCTGCTCCGGACACTGGAGAAAGACAGCCTTCTGGGCGAGTTGGATTCTCTTACGGAGTCCTTGCTGATGAAAAGTCAAACCCAATATGAAGATCTGCAGGGAACGGCTTGGGAAACTGCCGCGAAGCGCAATGTTGCTTTTTTCTCCGTAGCCGCACGGCTTCTGGATCCCAAATCGGATATCCCATCGTATGTGAGCCGGGAGGTAACCGCGGAGCTGCAGTTGATTGCCGGACATAAGGAAACCTTCTTTCCCTCTCCGGTCATGGCTTTGGGGAATTCCGCCGCTGATCCGGCGGAAGTCCTGAATGAAGATTACACTCAATATCTTCCCCGGGGACATTATGCCAAGTCCGATGCGCTCAAAACTTATTTCCAGACCATGATGTGGTACGGCCGCATGACCTTCCGCGCCGCAAACGAGGATGAAACGAAATCTGCGGTTTTGATCACTCTGCTGCTCAGCCAGCAGCAGGAGTATGATCACTGGAATCATATCTACGAGCCTACCAACTTTTTTGTAGGCAAAAGCGACGATCTGGGCTTTGCCCAGTATCACCGGCTCTTAAAGGACTTCTATGAACAAATTCCTTCTTTGGATAAACTGACTGAAAATGCCAAGCTGTGGGATGCTTTTCGTGCCGGACTTGAAAAATTGGATCCTCCGGCCATAAACTCGATCCCGATTTATGATGCGACCATACAGCCGGACCGGAGTCAGGCCGTGAAAGGTTTTCGTTTTATGGGCCAGCGGTTTACTCCCGATGCTTCGATTTTTCAGCGCCTGATCTATCGGGAAGTGGGAGAAAACAAACAGGGCCAGCGAAGGATGCTTCCCAACGGCCTGGACATTCCAGCAGCCGTCGGTTCCCGGGAAGCCCTTGCAATCTTGCAGGAGATAGGTGAAACGGACTATAGAAATTACCCTGAAAATATGGAAATGCTGCGCCGCGACATCGCATCCCTGGATGCCGGAATCCGGACCCAAAACCTGTATTGGACCTGGATGTACACGCTGACGCCGCTCACAGAACCGAAAGGCGAAGGGTATCCTTCTTTTATGCAGAACCAGGCTTGGGCATGTAAACAGTTGGAGACGTATATGGGAAGCTGGGCCGAACTCAAGCATGACACGATCCTGTATGCGAAGCAGGTTTATGCCGAAATGGGCGGGGGCGATGAAACACAGGACGACCGGGGCTATGTGGAACCCAATCCGGTAGTCTACGCGCGCCTGGCAGCCCTTACCCGAATGACCATTGACGGGCTGCAGAGCAGAGGATTGTTGAAGGAGGATGCGAAAGCCTCTTTAGAAAAGATGGAGGTATTGGCCCTGAAGCTGAAAGAAATATCGGAGAAAGAACTTGCTCTGAAACCTCTGGATGAGGAGGAGTACGAGCTGATTAAGAGCTTTGGCGGTCAATTGGAGCATTTCTGGCTTGAGGCGCTGAAGGACGAGGGTGTTGACCACCCATCCGCCGTTTATGAGAATCCCGCCGCTTTAATCGCCGATGTGGCCACGGACCCCAACGGCCGGGTGCTGGAGGCAGGCACAGGCTTTATCAGTACGATCTACGCGGTCGTTCCTGTTGACGGTACACTGCGGATCGCCAAAGGAGCTGTTTACTCGTACTATGAATTCCCATGGCCCTCTGAAGACCGGTTAACCGATACGAAGTGGAAGGGTATGCTGGAAAGCGGCAATACTCCCGAACCTCCGGTATGGACAAAAATCTACACAGCGCCCGGGGAGGAACCGGTATGGTAAACGTGCTGAATCTCCGGCAGATCCTGGTTCTGGTTTTCATCCTTCTCGCTGTCCCTTTGCTTTCCGGTGCGGATGAGTCCGCACCGCCGTTTCGCACTGCAGGAGATCTAGACAGCGACGGACAAACCGAGGAATATTTACTGGTGAATCATGTCCTCACAGTGAAAGAAGGAACACAGGAACTCTGGAAATCACCGCCGGCCTATCATGTGGATTGCTTTGCGCTGGGAGACATTGACAACAACGGAAAATCTGACCTGGTGGTCAGCCTGTGGAAGGAGGGCAGCTTCGGTGAGATACGTCCTTTCTGGCACAGCGGCGAGGATAACAGCTACAAAAATCATCTGTTCGTTTATGCGCTCCGGGAAAACACGTTCACGTCTGTCTGGTGTTCGTCTGATCTGGACCGGCCGATCCTTTCCCTTTCTGTTTGGGATGCCGATGGAAACGGTCTGAACGAACTGGTCGTAGAGGAAGGCCGGTATCGCAAGGTCGCCGGAGAACGATATGCCCCTGATCCGGACGGATCAATGCGGACTGCTGTCTGGCAGTGGGAAGAATGGGGCTTTTGTTTGAATGAACCCTTATAAAGTAGAATCCTGCACTTCTTTATTCTTGATATCCTAAAACCTCTTCAACAAAAACCTTGACAATAGCAGGATCAAATTGGATACCGGAATTCTTTTTTATTTCTTCAACGGCTTCCCTTTCACTGAATACCTTTCGATAGGTTCTTTCACTTGTCATCGCATCATATGCGTCTGCGATTGAGATTACTCTGGCTTCCCAATGGATTTCCTCGCCTCTTAATCCTTTGGGATACCCTGTTCCGTCCCATCTTTCGTGATGGTCAAGTACAAACTCAGAAATTTTATAAAACTCATTCGCATTGCCCAATAGTCTGTAGCCGGTCTCTGGATGCTTACGCACTTCTGCCCATTCAAGCTCCGTTAAACTGCCGGATTTATTTAAGATTGCCTCATCCATTATGATTTTGCCGATATCATGAAGTTCTCCTGCCGTTTCCAGCTCTTTTATTTGATCATTCTGGAGACGGAAAGCCTGCCCGATCAATTTGCAGAACATCCCTACTCTTTGTGAATGGCTCTTTTCCCGTGGATTTTTTAACAGCAGCGTATTTAAAATCGTTTGAATTACTACATTACTTCTGCTGTTTACGGACAATAGTTTTTTCTTATACATGGAAGCTTCCGCACTTTTAATCGTAATAATTGCAGGCACTTCTGCCTCCTCTTTCGTATCCCATCCCATAGAAACCGAGAGGCTAAGATTGTTGACTTCTATCTGATATACTTTTTCTTCAATCAGGCTTGCCAGTTTTTCAACTGACTCAAAATCGCATTTTGGCAGCAGCACTACGAATTCATCCCCGCCGATTCTCGCGACAATACCCTCTCCGCACGTTTCTTTCAAGACGTTCGCGAAGGACTGAATCATTTGGTCACCGCTCTGATGACCAAATACGTCATTGATGAATTTTAAGCCATTGACATCCGCATAAAGAATGGATAACGGCAGATTCTCAGGGGTATCCATTCTGCTCAAATTTTCCTCGAAATACCTTCTGTTGAATAAATCCGTCAGTTGATCATGATAGCTTAAATACTTCGCTTTGCTCTGCTCCACATTGATCCTTGCAAGCATTTTATTTACCGCCTGTCTTAACGACAGAAACTCATGCTTCCCCTCCTCCGGCAATTTCCTGAATTCCTCTTCATTTAAATCAATCGTCATAATATCGTCAACCAATTTAATAAAGGGATTTGATAGGTTTATATTTAAAAGCATAAAAACGAACGCAGTGATGATTAGAAAGACTAATGTATTCGCGACCGAAAACGTTAGAACATTTTTCATGCCGTACGTATACAGATCTCTGGTTTTGATCAGTGTAATAACAACCGAAGACTGATGATCAAGGGTATTGGATATAAAAAAGGAAAGAAGAATAGAATCCTTATTGTCATTATAAGAGAAATCCCGTAAGCTGACTGATCGGTATTGATTATCTTTTATTGTTACGATGGAATCAACCGTACAGCCTAAATTTTTTTCGATCGTCTCTTGATCAATTTGTCGGCCGATCAGCATTCTGCCATTGGGAGGACTCTCCTTCAATGTAGTAGTTACTTCAGATGACGCGACAAAATAGTACTCCCGGCCGATTTGTAAAATACCGGAAGTGTCCTCGGCAGATTTTGAAAACTGAAGCATCGTATCAAAATCACTCAAAAATCCTTCCGGAAAGCTCGCGATTTCTTCCTTGTCAAAATCATAAAAAAATTTTTCGAGTATGCGATCGTTTTCCC
>JAQUYZ010000136.1 GCA_028691625.1 Eubacteriales bacterium | reverse complement strand
TTGCAACGGCGTCATTACCAATATGGACTACCTGGACAGGGCGGGTACCGGCCGTCTGCGCATATTTAACAAAGGCATCCTGATCAAGGACGGCATTGCGATTCTAGGCGAGCAGAGCGGAAGCATCGCCGCAGCACAGGCCGATGCCGCTGTTTCAAGCATGAGTATTTCACGGGAAACAGAGCTTTTGGAGGACACGGTTTATGAGGCAAATCACACTCCGGCGGCTGTTACTCTTACCAAGAACCTGACCGTTCCCGCAGACACCCTTCTGTGGGTGCCGAACCTTGAGACCTATGGAAACTACGTAAACATCGGGGATACCGATCCCGGATCCGGGATCGCCTCACTGACGGTAGACGCCGGAAAAACGCTTACCATAGAAACCGGCGCTACGCTGCGCCTGAACGGACCTTTGACGAACAACGGCACGGTCAATTATAACGGATCTGTCACAGGCAACGGCGCAATCGAAGGAACAGGGCTGTTTGTACTGGCTCCCAATACCACGGTCAAAATCACCATGGGCGGAGGAACGATCCGGGGTGCAAGTGATACGTCGTCAGTCGCGACCGAAGCAGGCAGAGGCTACACCGTGGGAAGCGACGGCAGACTGATTACAAGCCACTCCATTTACGCCGCCGACAACAGTCTGGATTTGACTGTGGGAAATGATATAGAAGGCTTGATAACAAACGGCGCAGTACTTGCTCCGCCCGTCGGACTGGCGCAGGCGGCGGTGGCGACGGCCGGTCTGGATCCTGACGACGATTACGCGGCCAAGCTGCAGGCAAGGCTTGAAAGCATAACGCAAGACAACGGCACAACCCTTGTCTATGACATCAAGCCGAAAATCTCCTCCAATGGAGGGATCGACTGGACCGACATCGCCGCTCTTGAGGGCGACAGCGCAAACAACACATCCGTGGTTTTTCGCCTGCCCGTTCCGGCTGATACCGCAGAGAGCTATGTGCGTATCGTGCATAAAAACGGCGGAATTGTAAAGTCCATTGATTTCTACAGGATTTTGACCGATATTGCAGGAAACAAGTATGCGGAAATTACAACAAAGAGCTTTTCCATCTTCGAAATGAGCTTTACCAGCTCTTCCGGCGACGATAACGGCGGAGGAGGCGGAGGAGGCGGCGGCGGTGGCGGCGGCACTTCTGTTCCCGCATCTTCAGCTCCCGTCACTAAGGGTGATATTACGACAGTCACCACTGAAATCAAGCCGGAAGTAAAAGGAATATCCGCTGTCGCGACTCTGACTGAGGAAAGCATGACAAAGGCGATAGTGGCAGCACTTACTTCTGCAGCCGGGAGCAACACCTCGGCAAATATAAACATTGTCGTAGACGCACCGGAGAAGACGACCGAGGTCAAGGCGACAGTACCGACAGCTTCCATCGGTAAGCTGGCCAGTGCGGACTCCGCTGCCTCCCTTACGGTGACGACACCAGTCGGCGCCATAACCTTTGACAGCAACGCACTCTCAAGCATAAGCACAGCGGCTGCGGGCACAGACATTACGATTTCTGTAGCCGAGGTTTCAAGGGAAGACCTTACTCCGCAGCAGCAGACACTTGTAGGCAACCGGCCTGTAATCGATCTGTCCGTGACGTCAAACGGCAGGCTGATCTCTGATTTCGGCGGCGGCAATGCTGCAGTCAGTGTCCCGTATACTCTTGCCGAGGGCGAAAGCACGGAGGGTATTGTGGTATGGTATCTTGCCGATGACGGTACGCTGACACCGCTTGAATGCAGCTGGCAGAACGGGGGATTGACGTTTAGAACCGATCATTTCTCTCAATACGTTTTGGCCTATTTCCCCTTTGCTGATTTAAAGGGCGGCGAGTGGTATTATGAGAATGCTGTCTACGCCTACACAAATAAATTGATGAGCGGCATCGGGAACGATCGTTTTGATCCTTCCGGAAAGACGACAAGAAGCATGGTTGCCACCATCCTTTGGAGGCTTGAGGGGTCGCCTGCTGCGGCAGCGCACAGCTTTACCGATGTGGCCGGCGGAATGTGGTACGAGGCTGCGGTAAGCTGGGCAGCAGCAAACGGTATTGTCGAAGGCTACGGCGGAAAGTTCAATCCAGAAGCCGCTGTTACCCGTGAGCAAATGGCAGCAATCATCTATCGATACGCAGCACATAAGGGATATGATTTAAGCGGTCAGCAGGAGCTTACAGCTTTTACCGACACGTCGGATCTTTCGGCCTGGGCCGAAACCGCTATGAAATGGGCAGTAAAAAGCAATCTCTTAAGCGGAACGGGTAACGGTAAGCTCGATCCGGCAGGCAGCGCCCGGCGCGCACAGGTTGCGGCCATTCTCCAGAGATTCATTGAAAACACAGCTATGTAAACAACTGAGGATATGAAGAACCCCGTTCAGATCTGAGCGGGGTTTTTCATGCAGTTCGTATATCCTGGACAAAAATACGCAAATACAGCATCTGTTTCAAAGAAACCGTTGCGTAATTTATGATAAAGTGTGGTATAATTTAGCAGAAAAACCGTAAAATTAGTGTGCGAGGGGAATGAATGACAAAGCATAAACGAAGATTTATAATTGCCGCGCTGATCATGGTTGTATGTGCGATTATCAGTTATCTCTATCTGATTTCCTATAATGAAATCGGAGAGATCTATCAAGCCGAAACGCAAAATACAATTATTGATTTAAAAAAATCCTTTCTGAAAGATACGGTTACCAATCTGATTCATGAGATTGACGTAAGCAGAGAAACGGAAGCCAAGCGTTATAAAAGAATTGTTGATCTGCGGTACGAAACCCTGGATTATGAGAAAGACTTATCGGAAGAGGAATTTGCAGAGTACTGTATCACCGTTTTCGGACGGGATTCCGCTTTGGAAGGGGATCCGTACCATTGGACGGTCTTTCTGTGGGATAGCAGAAGTAATTCCGTGCTTTATGATCCGGACGGCTTGCTTGAGCAGGACATCCCCGGTACCCTGGAAAAAACAAAAACGGCCTTGCTATATTACAAAGTGATCGATCATGGAACTATTTCCTGCCTGTTCGGGTTTGACCGGAACTATGTTGAAGAGCGGGTAAAAGCTTCGACACAGGCCAGAATTAAAAGCTTTCAGTTTGATAATGATTCCTACATATGGGTGAATGAGGTATTAAACTATGAAGGCGGCAAAGACTACGCAATAAGACTTGTGCATCCGAACCTGCCGGAAACGGAGGGGACGTATCTGTCCACCGACATGACGGATATTAAGGGGAACTTTCCCTATTTAACTGAATTGGAAGGAGTGAAAAGGGACGGAGAGGTATTCTCCCGATACTATTTCAAAGAACTGAACGGCGACAAGATTTCTGAAAAGCTTTCCTACGCCAGACTCTATAAGGAGTATGACTGGATTGTTGCCATGGGAGTGCAGATCAATGAGGTAGAGCAGTACATTGATAAAACAAATGAAAGAAGCAGAGAAATGACAACAAAATTTACCATGCGCCTGGTACTTCTGCTGATCATAGTAATTGCTTTCTTCCTTGCTTTTTTGATGTTGATAGAAAAGTGGCATTTCGGCCACACAAAAAAACAGTTGGAATCAGAGATCAATATAGACCCGCTGACGAAGGCCTACAGCAGGAAATATGGCACAAGAGAGCTGATGAGAGCCTTCAGGGAATTTCATATCAATGGGTCAAGTCCTGTAATTATGATGATGGATATTGATAATTTCAAGAGTATCAACGACAGCTGCGGACATGATGTGGGCGATCAAGTGTTAAAGGAAGTAGTCAATACGATATCTCAATCGATCAGAAGCTCCGATAAGCTGATCCGCTGGGGAGGAGACGAATTCGTCGGAATATTTTACGGGTCAAAAGAAGAAGACACTGCCTATTTTGGCAACAAAATACTTGCCGCTGTCTCTTCTTTAAAGATTCCTGCCGGAAATGAGACATTAGACCCTACTTTATCTATAGGGATATCCTATTTTAAAGAAAAGGATGAAGATTTTTCTGATGCTCTGAAGCGGGCAGATCAAGCGATGTATCGCTCGAAAGAAGAAGGCAGGAATCAGGTAAATACATTGTAAGGAAGCATCTGAATGGATTAGATATCACAAGATTAAAAGAAAGGAAATGTATGATATCGGCTTCTGAATATATCATACAAGAAGAAAATGCGTTTAAATAAATACATTGCCCAGGCAGGAATCGCCAGCAGGCGGAAAGCGGACGAGCTCACACTGCAGGGAAGGGTCAGGATAAACGGTGCGGCTATGAAGGAGCCGGGCTATGACGTTGCGGAAAAAGATGTTGTAGAGGTCAACGGACAGACTGTAAAGCAGGATGCAAAAAAGGTATACATCATGTTGAATAAACCTAAGGGGTATATCACCTCGGCAGAGGATGAAAAAGACAGACCGACGGTAATGGAGCTGGTTACAGATATCGAGGAAAGACTGTTTACGATCGGACGGTTGGATTACAATACCTCAGGCATGCTGCTTATGACAAACGACGGTGATCTGGCGTACAAGCTTTCCCATCCGAAGCACCATATCTATAAAACCTACCGTGCCAGGATTTCGGGCCAGATTTCTGGAGAAAGGCTGTCCAAGCTTCGGAATGGCGTCGACATCGGTGGTTTTGTGACCTCAAAAGCAATTGTCAATGTGGTCAAGCAGGCGGAACGGTCCGCCATTGTAGAAATCCAAATATTTGAGGGAAGAAACCGGCAGGTGCGGAAGATGTTCGCTGCAGTGGGCAATAAGGTAATGGACCTGGAACGGATCGCCATCGGCGACCTTTATCTCGGACATTTGAAACAGGGTCATTACCGCAAGCTTACCCAAAAGGAGATCGAATACCTGAAAAATTGCTGAAGAAGCAGAAACATGGAGCAACTGACAAAAAAAATACACATCCCCTGCAGGGACTTCATATTAATAGATTGAAGTTCATATGACAGGGAGATGTTTTCCTTGCGTTCAGAGATGATTCTATTTGCAATTCTGGCTGTTGCTGTGATCGGCAAGGCACATACCGTCGCTGTGGCCGCCGGCATTCTGCTGGTGCTCAAGCTGTCGGGAACAGATAAATACTTATATCCCTTCCTTGAAAAAAACGGGATGGCCTTCGGCATTGTCATTCTCATTGCGGCGATCCTCCTGCCGATTGCAAAAGGGACCGTAACCGCTGAGAGCATCAAAGGGATTTTCACCTCCTGGGTCGGCGTCGCAGCTTTATCGCTGTCTTTCGTAACCACATATCTGAGCGGGCGGGGGCTGGAATTTCTGACCGTGCAGGGATACGGCAGCGTCATGCCTGCCATGATCATTGGAGCCGTGATCGCAACGGCTTTTCTGGGCGGAGTGCCAGTGGGACCTTTGATTACCAGCGGCCTGCTTGTGGTTCTGATCGGCATTGTTGAATTGTTCGGGAAACTCTAAGCAAAGGCCCGGATCTTACTTGAGATCTCCGGGCCTTCACCGATGGGAAAACTATGTCAAATAAACACGCGCTTATTTTCTCTTGCTGTCTTTTGGAGTCACACAGATTCCTTCTGCCCTGCAGACCACAACCGGTTCCTCCAGGAAATCAGCCGCGGAAGGACTGATATCAGGTCTTGCTGCAACTACCTTCTTCGCTTCAAATCTCATCTTTCTGGAAGTATTCCCTACCTCGTAGATTTCTCCGTATGCTTCAATATAATCTCCGGCATAAGTAGGTGCCAGGAATTGAACGTCGGTATCCTTCAGAAACAGACCTTCATCTCCGTCCATTTTTATCAAAAGTTCCG
>JAQUYZ010000135.1 GCA_028691625.1 Eubacteriales bacterium | reverse complement strand
AGATCGGTGACCAGCGCAGTTCTGACATAGGAGCCTTCCAGCAGATCGTGGCTCAGGATCGCATTTTCAGGAATCGCATCCTTTAAAACCCTATGGAACGTCTTCAGTTCGTAGATGCCCTTTCCCGTGAAAATCCCTTCCCCGAAGAGATCCTGATAAACATCCGAGATTGCACTGGAATAGGGATCCATTCCCTCCTGTCCTGTGTAGATCCGTGAAAAGATTGACTTGTTTGCGCTTTCGATATCAAAGGAGATGCGTGGCTGCATAATCCCATATCCGTCGGTAACGATTCCTTTTTTATGATCGATTACCGGAAGATTCAAAGGATGGGCCATAGCACCGATCATCTTTTTCGCCATTCCAAAAGGCAGCATGGTATCCGCATCCAGAGTGATCACGTATTTGATATCGGTGGTTGGAAGCTTGGCGTTGGAATAAAAAATAAAGCTGGTCTCCTGAGAGCCGAGCAGCATTTCGTTCAATTCCATCAACGCTCCTCTTTTCCGCTCCCACCCCGTCCATTTGTTGTCACGTTCATTCAGCTTTCTCAGCCGATGGTAGAAATAAAACAGGTCCTTGCCTTCCTCCGCATACTTCTCATTCAATGCCCGTATCCCCTCCGACGCGATGCGCAGAATCCATGCATCGCTGTCCTTGTTCGGCTCATTTGCGTCCGCGAAGGCACCCAAAAGGGCAAAGTAAAGGTTCTTTTCCCTGTTTGCAAGGTAATGGCTCTCCATGTTTTCCAATAGCTGCTCCACCCGTTTTTCATCAGTCAGCAAAGCAGGAATCACCACCATTGTGCAAAGAGATTCCGGAATTCCATCCTTCAGCTCAAGGCGTGGAAAAAAAGCCGGTTTTTTTACCTTGCAAACCAGCCAATTTGCAACGGAAACAGCAATTTCAGAAGAAGGGATCAAGGCAACCAGACCTGCCAGACTGATCAGTACGTAATTTTTTTCACCGGAAACATTGATTGCATAACTGACGGTCAGTCCGGCGATCAGCAGGGTACAAACGAGAATGAAGCCCAGATAGAGAAGCCCCAAATCCTTCGACAGTCTGCTTTTCATTCCTTCGAGACGTTTTTTTTCGTTCCCTTGTTTGCGTTCCAGCAGTTCCAGTCCCTTCCCGACCAGATAGTATCCGACATGGGACCGTTTGCTGCAACCATTTCCCCCGCCCTCTGCACCGCCTTCCTCGGAAGCCTGAACTGCAAGCTCAATCGCATCCTTCGCGATATGAAGCTCCGATACCCGATATGCTTTTGCAAGCATCCCGATCTGCCTTTTGTAGTGATTCCTTGAGTTGATATCCATCCTGGGATACGTCCCATCCGGATCCTGACGCAGGATATTCTCCAGAAAGCTGATCGTTTCAAATAGTTCAGACCAGTCAAAGCTGGAGATATATTTTAGACTGGCGATGCAGTTCCCCATCGAAACAGTAGATACTGCCTGCACATTATGTTCTTTCTGTGCGATGGATTCTGTCGTTGTATTGTATTTGTCCAGGTTTTCATCGATGTATCTCAATACATTTGCGTAACTCCGCCCGGATCTTCTCAGCCGATAGAACAGGTGCTCAATGAAGGACGGCTCAATTTCATCCATCGTGGTGATGTGGTTCTTGAATAATTTGATGATTTTTTCGATGTCGACCTCATCCTCCGCCATCCATTTTTCAAAAATCTCATCGGCAAGGTTCCATTGCACCTTTGTTTCCTGGATTTTTTCGCTGATCATTCTGATATTTTCTATAAGGGCAAGCTTGATCATGACCGGTATGATTCCGATCTCCCGCTCTAAAAGAACCGTGTGGGATTGGTAGGCCTCCAGATAGTTCAGCAGCGTGTTGATTTCAATTTGTCCGTCTGTATGGGATACCAGTTCCATGGCGATGGCCAGGATTCTGGTATATCCCTTAAACGGGCCTTTCCTGAGAACCGGAAGATTGTAATACTCCTTTTTCGTCAGATCCCTCCGGATGCACTTAACCTGCTCTTCCACAATATAAAAATTATCCAGCAGCCACTCGGCTGCTGGAGGAACCGTCCTTTTTTGAAAGACATCCTCATTCAAGCTCTTGCAGACGGACAGTATGGAATTGTAATTCTCATTCATGCGAACCAGCGGCCAGCTCGTAACATTTCGCTTTGAAGAAACAGAATGTTCCCGTGCAATGGTTCTGGCATGATCCTCAAGAATCTCTTCCGACAAAGAGGTTCCGCGGAATGAAACATTTCTGTTGATATGCATTCGAAGTAATACAAAAAATAAAAGCACTGCAAGGAACAGAGCAAGCGCAATTCCAATAAAATAAAAATTCAAACTCAATTTGATAACTCCTAAAGTTTAACCTGATTTTTATTCTCACTGAGAGATTGCTGAACGATTCATTTTGTAGGGTTGTTCAGCAGCCCTATTTCATATACTATCTCCTGAATATGGTCTCACTATTCATGTATTCATTTTTTCCCATCAAGAAACGCCGCAGTTTTCGCAAACTGCGGCGTTTCTTTCTGCTCTTTTTCTTATTGTATTCCTGACTTTTGATTCTGATCTGTTATTCGATCTCAAACTCACAGTGAACGATGGCGGTGATTTCTTTTTCCAAAGCGTAGGTATCGTTCATTCCGTAATCAGACACCTCATTGGAGTAAAGCGGCGTAATCTGAATCACTCCCATGTCTGCATAGGTCAATTTTCCAAGCGCATTCCCGGCATTTTCCGCAATCATCTCTGCGCGTTTTCTGGCATCCTTGGTTGCCTCTGCCAGCATGGTGACCTTCATATCCGCGATCTTTGTATACAGGTACTGAGGCGAATTGGATTGAAACTGGATTCCCTCATTGATCAGCTCGGTGACGTTTCTGGAGATATCCGTGATCTTGTCGATCTCTTCGGAACTGATGGTGACTGTCTGGTACAGTTCATAATAATCTACATCGCTTGTGTACTGGCCGTTTGGCAGTATTATGTAATAAGTGCTGGTGTTGATGGAGGAAAAGACGATTTTCTCCTCAGGAACACCTTTTTTTACAAGGTAATCCATGACTCTGCTCTTGTCCGCTTCCAATTGCGCATATGCATCCTGCAGTATGGGCGACTTTGCGTTGAAGCTCCCGGTCCATACGATGAGATCAGAGGTGATCTGCTGCTTCGCTGATCCGGTGACAATGATCCGGTTGTTATCGCCCTTTATCCCGGCAACTCCGTCAGCTAAAATAAAAGAAGCTGCAACGACTGCCAAGGCGAGAATTGCTGCGATTATAATGTTTCCTGTGATCTTGCTTTTTAGTTCATTCATCTTGTTTTCCTAAATCCTTCCCCTGTTTTGTATCCTGAATTTACCATTCAGTTTTTAGACGCATCCCATGCAGGAAATGTTCCCGTTCCCCCTAGAGCTCATATGCTCCGCAGTCAATTGCTTTTCCGCTGATTCGAGGCATGCCGCCGAGATCTGTCTCCCCGTCTTCCGGAACATAGGCAGGGTCTCCGAAGTCAATCGCCGGCGAATACTGCTGCAGCCCGAAGTCTCCCTTTGCTGCATCGACGAACCTCGGATCTTTAATCCGTGAGTTTTTATCCTGTCCGGTTTTATTTTTCCACATATTCAGCCCCACCAGCCCCGTATCGTTTCCTGCGAATCTCAGTCCGCGGGAACCGCCGGGCCCATAATAGAGATTGTGATCGAATGAAATGTTATAGATATCGTTCTCTCCAAAAGCCTCGGTCGTCACAGCCAGATTCTGCGGTCCTGTATAAACGACATTGCTGCGGAACTGGAGATTGCGGCTCTTCGCGATATGGATCTCGCCTCTTCCCTGATTCCTCGTGTCGTTATTGTACAAGGTGTTGTTCAGGAATTTGCAGTTTTCTGCCCACCCCCTGTCGGCTTCCTGGCCGCCGGCCGCTATTCCGCAGGATTTATTTCCGTAAAGGAGATTGCCGCGAACGACAATGCCTGTGCAGACTCTGTTTCGGGTCTCATTTTCCACTTCGATCCCGATATCGTTTCCCATGCATCGATTATTTGCGATCGTTACATTCTTCGCTCCGTCCGCGCAGATCCCGCCGCCGCTGTTCTCATCCTTCGGGTAGCTGGGATTCGCGGCGCGGCTGTTTCGTTCCATCGTATTGTAGCCCACGAACCCGTTTCTCGCCCGGTTTTTGGCAGCAACAGGGCAGACCGGTTCACTGCCGAGCAATTCATCGCCGAGGAGCGCCAGACCGATCGCATTGGTGTCGTGAACGTAATTGTTGGTGAATTCGAATCCTTCCACATTTCCGTTCAGCACAACGGATTCGCTGGAGCCGCTTTTGATATCCCAAATCTCGTTTCCGTCGATCACAAGCCCGCTGATCGGTTCCTTTCCATCTCTGCCATAAACTGCAATGGCCTGTGCTCCCGCTTCCTCGGAGGAGCCGGTATACCAGATGTGATGGATCTTGCAATCCTTTATCTGGATTCCCTCACCTTTGCCCCATATACCGATTCCGCTGATCAGGCAGTCCTCTTCCCCGCTGGTATTGCCTGTGATTTCAAGTCCTATGATCCTGATGAAGTTTTGACTGCTGATATGGATAATATCCTCCTGCTCAGGAGCGGCGGATCCCGACCCGTCTATGATCACCAGATCGCTGCCATGGTTTCTGAACACAATGGATTCCTCCGCCGACGTGCCGGAAACCTTGATGTCAATTCTCTCGGAATAGGTCCCGGCTTTAATATAGACTGTGCTTCCGGGTACCGCAGATTCCGCAGCTTTCTGTATGGTTGCCCAAGGCTCTTTTTCCGTACCCGGGTTGCGGTCAGATCCGGCCGTTGAGACGAAATAACTGTCGGATACAGCCACTGTAACAGGTTTACCTGTATGGACAGAAAATGCGACGATAATGATCAAGGCCATAACAAAGTTAATAAGAAACAACTTTCTCATAGAAAACTCCTCCTGGAACAGGTGTTTTATTCATAGAGTCTTGAACCGCAGCTTGTCAGCCGTCTCAATGATTTCTTCCGGCGCATTAATATTTTTCAGGAGGACAGCAAACTCGTCTCCTCCGATCCTGACCTGCTTTCCTTTCTTCAAAGAGGCTGCGTACACTGTTGTGAAATTATGTCTACATTGTACCAGAAAGTTGCTAAAGTTAACAGTTTATTTCTTTTCTATACCACATATGAGGAAAAAACAACATGTTTTTTGATTTCAAATGCTACGATATCTCCCAACCGATAGATGTCTCCCGTATCTCCAATGTCGAGAATGGTATGGTTGCTGGTCCATTTTATACAAATGTGGCCTGAACGGCCGCTTCATCCAGCTCTCCGTCTGCAAGTGCGATCGTTTTCCAGGCAAGATCCAGGGCCTGGCTCTTTTCCGGATCCAGTAAGGAAGTCTTTGGGTTTCTCAATAGTTCTTCTACGATCTCTTTTGCGTGATTAAAGCTCGTTTTCCCGCCTTTTTCGTTCCACTTTTCAAAGTTCTGACGGTCTATGACACTTGATGGAAGATAGGGCTCTTTTTTAAACCACTTCAAGGTATGCTTTGTGGAAAGGTAATCTCCGAAGGATCCCATCTCCGCGATCAATTCCGCAGCCAATGTCTCCTTCGTAAACTCAATCCCTTTCAAAAGCCGGTGAGCCATTCCGCAGATTTCATTGTCGATGACGAGCTTTTCAAGACTGAAGGTATTGCAGAAATCCAGCATGCCCGGCCCGGAGATGACGTCGATGCCCGCCAGGCTTGCTACGATACCGCTTACCGCGGTTTCCAGGCCAGCCTGGGAATCATTGCACTTTGAATCGCTCAGTGCGGCGTAGGTATGTACAGGAAT
>JAQUYZ010000134.1 GCA_028691625.1 Eubacteriales bacterium | reverse complement strand
GTGCTGAAACACTGGCGATGACAATGCCACCCTTGCTCTTTGCAATGTCCATTTCCCTTTGCCAGCCTTCTACCTGAATATCACTGTACAGTCTGATGTTCTGCGCTCCCTGACCGTCATATGCGATGCGTGGCCGCACATCTAACAGAGCGTCACTTACAATTCTTTCCGTAATCACAGCACCCGCTCCCGCCGCGATCCCTTTTCTGATACTTTTTCCATCTCTATTCCATGGACCGGCTGAAACGATGATGGGGTTTTTCATTTTTAAACCTAAAAAATCTGTTTTCATTAGAATATTTCTCCGATTCTCTCCCTGTGTCCACAGGATTTTCTTATCTTCAACTTGGACTGCAGCAGGATTTCTCTGTTGTTGTTTCCCTCGTCCTTGGTGTCAATGATATCAAACAACAATCTGGCTCCCACAACACCCATTTTGTGCATTGGTTTCTCAACGGTTGTCAGCTTCGGGTCGATCAGATTGGACATTCTGATGTTATCAAAGCCGACAAATGCAATTTCTTCGGGAACTTTAATCCCGTGATCCTTCATTGCATCCATAGCCCCGAAGGCTAAAAGGTCAGAGGAGGTAAAGATTGCTCTCGGTCTTCTTTTCAAGTCGATGAGCCACTTAGCTGCAATGTATCCGCCTTCAATTGTATTCGCAGCCTCCTGTATATACTCATCCCGTTCCGTAATACCTTCCTCCGCCAGTGCCTGTTTATAGCCTTCAATCTTTCTTTTGTTCTCCCTCTCAGGTGTTGTTCCATAGATGATGGCAATCTCCTTATAGCCGATGTTGATCAGATGTCTCACTGCTTTATGCGCCGCACTCTCACAGTCAATCCTTACGATGGGAACATCCTTTATATCCCCACGGTTCTCGCCGATCAGAACAACCGGAATACCCTGTTTTTTTATCCCTTCCACATCTTCATTTTCAAGAAGTGAGGAAACGAGTACAATGCCGTCAACCCTTCTTTTCAGCAGTGAATTCACATATTTTCTTTCTTTCTCCACCGCATTTTCAGCATTGCACAGCAGTGTTGTATATTCCTTCTGGTGGGCGACGTCCTCTACACCCTTAGCAATTTCCATATAACTGGGATTCAGTATGTTTGGAATAAGCAGCCCTATGGTGTCGGTTTTATTGAAATTCAGTCCTCTCGCAAACCAGTTTGGAGTGTATTCCGATTCTTCAATTACGTTCAGTATCCGCTCCTTTGTGACAGGGGCTACACTTTCCGGATGATTCAGAACCCTGGACACCGTTGCAACGGAAACGCCGGCTTTTCTTGCAATTTCTTTAATATTCATCTCACCAACATTGCTCCAATTCCATATTTATTTTTATCAAACACCCTTTCTATCGAAAAAGCGAGGAATTACTTTCCCCGCTTTCATGGGCAAAAACCCTATTCTATTATGGCACTAATGTTCTCTGATTTCAAGAAAAAAAGAGAAAAGTAATACTAGTTTCATCATATTTTCATATTTTTGCCTGGCAACTTTCTTTCAGTCAGTTCTACCAAGGTTCTTGCAATATCTCCATTGGCTCTTGAACTAACCTTACCTCTGTCGATATCTTCAAAATCTTCCACCCCATATTGATGAGCAATTTCCGATTTCATCCGATCAATTTCTGCATTCTGCCTTAAAGAAAGATTCATCCTTTTTCCTCCTTGTCCATCTTCTGCTATCCTTGACATCTGTCCCTTTGCAACTTAACCGGGGTTCAGGTTATCCATCCCCGTTAAAATTAAAATCAGCTTATGGATTACTATTCATAAGCTGATTTATTTTAATAATTAACTAACCTTTATCTTCCTGATAACTGTTGTTCTGCCATTTCAACTAATCTCTTTGTCATATAGCCGCCAACGTAACCATTCTGTCTTGCGGTAAGATTACCCTTATCCATTGTGTCATAACCGGAAATACCAAGCTCGTTAGCGATTTCAGTCTTCATGTTGTTTAATCCGTTTTTTGCTGCTGGCTTAACTGGGTTGTTATTACTTGCCATTCATACTCACCTCCTTTGTGGTATTAATTTAACCTGTATAGCGGTTTATATAACAAGTAAATTTTTCATACTCTGCCTGAGTTTTCTTACCTACTCTAACGGTCAAAAAATTCTTTAGACGCTGTTTTCACAACCATATCGTTTATATGATACCCGCAATGATCACAAAGATAATCATACGCGGAACACGCTTTCAAGCCGTGAAATCCTCCATAACATGATATTTGCTTGTTATATGCCGCCACATTTCCATTCAGCGCTTTCAACGCTTTTTGCTCGGTCCATTGCTGCACAAAATCACCTCCGTTCATAGTATTTCTAAATTTTTTAATTCTATTACCGACTGGAACATTTTGCATAAAATCAGAGTTTGCTGAATATATCCAAAAGAGTCAGAATGAATTTCCTGTTTTTCCTTATACTAAAGCGTATGCGGTAAAAGTCTACAAACAGAGGAGGTAGAATCATGGCAGTATCGCACAAGGGAGCAATCTCCTTCGGACTGGTATATATTCCTGTTGCACTGTATACGGCGACCCAGGATAACGACGTTCATTTCAATCAGCTTCATAAGGAGGATCATTCCAGAATCAGATATAAAAAGACCTGTGCCCACTGCGGTAAGGAAGTTGCAAGCGGCGATATCATAAAAGGATTTGAATATGACAAGGACAAATATGTGATTCTGACTGATGATGACTTTGAGAAAATCAAGACGGAAAAGGATAAGACCATTCAGATTCTCCATTTTGCCGATCTGGATACGATCAATCCGATTTATTATGAAAAATCATATCATACAGTGCCGGAAACAGGCGGCGAAAAAGCATTCGAGCTTCTGCGCACTGCGATGAAGGATGAAAACAAAGTTGCCATCGCCAAAACCGTAATGGGCAATAAAGAAACGCTCCTGGCAATTATTCCGGCGCAGAATGATATCATGATCAGCACTATGTTTTTCGAGGATGATATCAAGGAAATTCCGAAAGCCTTCGTCCGGGCGGAGCTGAACGAAGGCGAGCTGACCATGGCTAAGACATTGATTAAATCAATGGTCAAGACTTTTGAGCCTTCCCTTTACAAGGATGAGTATCAGGAACGGCTGCGTGATCTGATCGAAAAGAAAATCGCAGGCAAGGAGATCGTTGCAGCAAAAGAAGAAGCACCGAGTAACGTGATTGATTTAATGGATGCTTTGAAGAGAAGCATTGAACAAAACCAAGGTATTGCACCTGCAAAGAAAAAAAGAACTCCGGCAAAAAAAGCACAGCCGGGAGCCTAAGATACAGGGAGCTGTCATATGACAGCTCCCTAGCCCCCTGTTTTTATATTTACTCTATACTTGTTCCGCCATTGCCGCCGCGAGCTTGCGGATTAGTTCTTCTCCGAAACGATAAGACTGCAGATATACCATGGTATTGTCATTCAGGCCTGCTTTTTCCTGTACGACTCTTTTTGCCTCTTCCAGCGCAGGATCTGAAATATCCGTTTCCTCCTGTTCATAGGTTCCTAACTGATTGGGAATTCCGCTCAGTTCACTGACATTCAGGAAAGTAGTATTTCTTGTTGTGCGACGGATTTCATAATGGACATGGGAACCGGTCGCATTGCCCGTGCTCCCCTCTATTCCGATCACCGCACCTCTTTTGACCCTTTGGCCTGCTGTGACCAGAATCTGAGACATATGCGCAAAATAATGTCTGTAATCCGTATCCTCTGCCCTGATTCTCACATATTGGCCCATGCCATAGCTCGTGTCGATCCCGGAACTTCCTGATTGCATATCCCATCTTGCCGCTTCCACAATGCCGTCAACAGTGGAATGAATCTCCTTGCTGTCGACACCGACCAAATCAATTCCTTTATGGGAAGCTCCTTTATATCTTTGTGATACTCGAATTTTTCCATACAATGGGCTGTTCACGATATTCCCTCCTCAACATAAAATACGCCCATTGTCATACTATTCGAGAGAAATCAAAAACGGTATTTAAATTTCTGAATTCCAACTAAAAACTGTGAAGCTGATTGTCATGAAACGGCAAAGACGGTTTTGCACTTTCAATCATCTTCCGGGATTGTGAGCCATCGTCACTCTGAAGGGTTTCATGTCCGATGGCGCTGTAGATTTGTCTGGCTGCGTTTCCGTCATTGTCCAGTTGGGCCATTGCCGGATCGGAATCCGTACCGCCTTCCGCCATTAGCCGGTCAGCCTTCTTTGCAATTTCTATTTCTTCCCTTTTTTTCTGTATTTCTTTTAATTTTTTCATTCGGTCATCCATTCTATCGCCTCCTGCTCATAATATAACCATGAGAAAAAGAGACTATGTATTTCCTTGTCTTAAATAAAATATAAAGTTTTTCCAGGTTTTGCCGATATAGGATGTATGAAATATGTTAGAAAAGGAGGAGATCAAATTGATTCAAGAAATTAATGCCGGACAGAGATACGGCGTATCCGGAATGACGAAATCCACAGGCCAGTCCGCTTCCGAAAAACCAGCCAAGGTATCTCAAACTGAGCAAAGCGCGAAGGTCGATACGATAGAAGTCGGTGCCAGACAAGAAGCTCCCGTTACTTATGAAAAGGTTGCAGGTAAAAAGCTCGACACAACGGATATCGCTTCTTTGAAAGCGAAGTCAGAAGCGGCTACGGAAAACCTGAGAAAGCTAGTTGAGCAGTTGATTCTGAAGCAGGACAAAAATTACAAGGCCGCGCTGGAGGATTCCTCCAAGGACGGGTTGGCTGAATTGGGACTCACCGCAGAGGATGTCGAGGCGGCGAAGCTGGCAGTCTCCGATGACGGAGAATTTGGAGTGAACGCGGTAAGTGACAGATTGGTGGATTTTGCAATCGCAATTTCCGGCGGAGACAAATCAAAACTGTCGGAATTGATTTCCGCCATCGATGAAGGCTTTGCCGCCGCAAAGGAAGCCTTGGGCGGCACGCTTCCGGAAATAAGCCAGAAGACATATGACGAAACCATGAGAAAACTGGAGGATTGGGCAAAAGAATAAATCCCAAAACTTTATAAGAGCCGGGCATTTGCAGATGATGCCATGCCCGGACCGATTTTTTTCAGATTAATCAACAATTTTATGGATTTGTTTTTCACATCATTGTTTACATTTTGCCTCTCCCGTTATATAATAATATCAATCGGGGTGTGGCTCAGCTTGGTAGAGTGTTGCGTTCGGGACGCAAAGGCCGCCGGTTCAAGTCCGGCCACTCCGACCATTTTCTTTTTTTTTATGGGTATAAATCTATATTTCGGGGTGTAGCGCAGCTTGGTTAGCGTGCTTGACTGGGGGTCAAGAGGTCGGGAGTTCGAATCTCCCCACTCCGACCATGAAAACAAAAATGTCATCTTCATGGTGGCATTTTTGTTTTGCAAAACAGGGGAAATTTGAACTCAAAAGAGCGCGAATTCAGCAAAACAGTTCTGTGAACTGTTTTGCATTGAGCGGCCCAGCCGACTGAATGAGGAGGCGTCGGGCGGCAGATTTGCAAACTGGTGAAAAGGCAAATCTGTGTGAATCTCCCCACTCCGACCATGAAAACAATGGTATAGAAAAGGACGGTTTTTCAGCCGTCCTTTTTACGTTGCTATTTGCTGCTATATATTTTATCCTTATCAGATTTCTCAGTTTCTCCCTGTTCTGTCTCTTTCAAATCGCTGCATTCTGCACACGGGTTTTAATCCGCCAGTGATCCTTCGTTCATTCTGGACAAACCGTAGAGCTTCTCATTGATCATATCCCAAAAGCAAAACGGCAGGTGGTCTCTGTGTCCTCTGTGGATTACTACACATTCATAACAGTTGCCGTGATGAATGCAAGCTTCCT
>JAQUYZ010000133.1:1518-5873 GCA_028691625.1 Eubacteriales bacterium | reverse complement strand
TGCACGGCAGGCGCAATACGGTAGCTTAGTTTAAGGGCATTTTTGAAAAGAGAATTCACAGGTCAACTCGTATGTATGAAAAAGAAGATAACTTGCCAACGATTACTTGACACTAACTAACAGAGATTCATTGAAGCATTCAAGTGAGATTTGTGGTACAATGAATCGAGGAAAGCAAAATACAAGCTATAATTCAAAACCGGATGATAGTTTCAACTCATCCGGTATTTTAACGAACGGAAAAATTCCGAACCGGCTGAAGCCGTGGAATTAACGTATGGCGTCTGCCGGCATTTGTTTCGCAAATGGGACCAGGCGCGTAAGGAGAAACATGTTATTTGAAAAATTAGATCTTATTATGCCTATTCGAGAGGCATTAAAAGCGGAAGGATATACACAGCCAACCGACATCCAGCAGCAGGCCATACCGCCATTGCTGGAAGGAAAGGACCTGATCGGATGTGCGCAGACCGGGACCGGCAAGACCGCCGCCTTTGCGATTCCAATCCTGCAGAAGCTTGCACTGGAAAGAAGAGAACCAAAGTCGCCAAGAACGATCAAGGCCCTCATTCTGACGCCCACCCGTGAATTGGCCGTTCAAATCGGGGACAGCTTTTCAACCTATGGGCAGAATCTGGGCCTGAAGAACACGGTCATCTATGGAGGCGTCGGCCAAAAGCCCCAGACGGACACCCTGAAAGCCGGCATCGATATCCTGACCGCAACGCCGGGCAGACTGCTCGATCTGGTCAATCAGAAGTTCATCAATCTGCACCATGTGCAGTTTTTTGTGCTGGATGAAGCAGACCGGATGCTGGATATGGGGATGGTGAACGACGTCAAAAAAATCATTTCCCATTTGCCGCAAAGAAGGCAGAATATGCTGTTTTCAGCTACGATGCCAATGGAAATCACAAATCTTGTCAATTCTATTCTGACAGATCCGGTGAAGGTGGCCGTAACACCGATATCGTCAACCGTGGATATCATCGACCAAGCCGTTTACTATGTTGAGAAAAAGGACAAGAAACAGCTGTTGATCCATCTGTTAAAAGACAGATCCATTGTTTCTGCTCTGGTCTTTTCCCGGACGAAGCACGGCGCCGATAAAATCGTAAAGGACTTGGCAAAAGCCGGAGTGCAGGCCCAGGCTATCCATGGGAACAAGTCCCAGGGAGCGCGGCAGCTGGCCTTAAATAATTTCAAGGAGAGAAAGACAAGGATTCTCGTCGCGACGGATATCGCTGCCAGGGGAATCGATATCATCGAGCTGTCTCATGTGATCAATTATGATCTGCCCAATATCCCGGAAACCTATGTCCATCGGATCGGCCGTACCGGAAGGGCGGGCCTGGGAGGCTCGGCGCTTTCCTTCTGTGATGCGGAGGAAATGCCTTACCTGAAGGATATTGAAAAGCTGATTGACAAAAAAATACCGGTTGTGGAGGATCATCCTTTCCCAATGGTCATGCCTGAACCGGTGCCTGCGGCTCCGACCGCGCCGAAGAAAGCGAACGGCGGCACACGCAGACCTAGAAGGCGCTATTAATAAAACGAAGCTCTCCGTGAATCATGTAAGACAACTACATGCGGAGAGCTTTTTTATTGCAACCATCTTTGGTGAGAGCCCCTAGTCTTGCCTGGGGATATCATGACTGGTCATAATATGCCTGTCGTGCTCCTCGTGAATCAACGGAGAGGTAAGCAAATAATCTGCGGTTGACTGATTCATCGCCACGGGGATGTCATATAAGACGGCAATTCTCAGCAGCGCTTTGACGTCCGGATCGTGTGGCTGGGAGGAAAGCGGATCCCAGAAGAAGATCATAAAATCAACCTTGCCTTCTGCAATCAGCGCTCCGATCTGCTGGTCTCCGCCAAGAGGCCCGCTCTTGTATGGTTTCACAGGAAGACCGGTCTCCTCTGATATCATAGCTGCTGTCGTACCTGTACCGCATAGGAAATGACCGCTCAGCAGATTTTTGTTTTCCAAAACCCATTCGATCAAGTCTTTCTTTCTGTGGTCGTGGGCAATCAGTGCTATTTTCTTCTGTTTTCCGAAATTGTCCATATTTATGATTCCCCCTATCCTTACGATTCTTAATACACTATAATCATACTGGGAAGGCGAACAGTTTTCAAGTTTTTCTTGACTTCTTAATGTGTAGTATTGTAAAATGCCGAGAACAAGGGGTATCCATATCGCAACATGGATCGGAAGGTGACAGCATGCTATCTTTTACTTATATTAAGCTGTTTATTTACATATCGGCAGGGTTTATCGGGCTTATGAACATTGCCTTCCTGCTTTTCCTGACAAAATACAAGGATTCCGGCAACAGAAAGCTGTATCGGGCAACGAGGAATTTTTCATTCAGCGCGCTCCTGCTTGTCGTCATGTATTTCCTTTTTCTCTTTCTCCGTTTTGTCTTTGGGGAACTGGACAATAACGCGGTGCTTCGCGTCTTCGATATCATTGCATTTGTCGGTTTGAAATATTTCTGGCTTAAAATCATTCTTGATATTGTAGAAATAAAGCGCAACAGATTGCAGCGAGGGATCGATGTACTGTTTTTGATTTTTGCCGTTCTGTGCGTGATCAATTTTGGGTTCTTCATGGATTCCCAGTACTACGTCGCAAATACGGTGATCAGAAGTTATGTGATCGTTGTAAACCTTCTCTTAAGCACAGTTCCATTTGCGATTAATCTCTATCTTATGATCAAATACTATCACCAAATGATCAATAAGCTTGACATCACATTTATTCTTGTTAACTCAATCCTGATTCACATGAATGCATGGTGGAACAGCATGATGGCAATCGGGTTGTATTCCGGTAAAATTATGCTGTCGACATGGATTACCCCCATCACAGATCCTACCTCGATTTTTCTTTTCCTGATCAATCTGAATCTGTTTATTTTTATCTACCAGAAGGATTTCAGCCCATTGTTCAAACTGTCCGCAGAAACACAGCCCCAAGAGAAGAAAGAGGCGCACACGGATCAAGGGGTCATTGACATCCTGGCGATGAAACATTCCCTTACCGTACGGGAACGGGAGGTGGCAATTCTGGTCTATCAGGGCTATACCAATCCAGATATCGCTGAGCGCCTGTTTATTTCCAGAAATACGGTCAGAAACCATATTCACAATATTTTTTACAAGTTGGATATCTCCACGAGAATGGAGCTTGTCCATTTGGTTAATTCGCAAAAATAGTACAGGTGGACCATTGCGGGACCAGCCTATTCTTTATATAGTTTGCAGTAGAAATACTGCAATTTTTTTTAATTCAAGCGGAAGTGGCGCATCCACTTTTTTTGTGAAAGAGGAGGAACCGTAAATGAGGAAAAAGTTCAATTTCCTGTTGTCGTTGACGATGGCTGCCGTGCTGGTTTGTTCATCCGGCACTTTTGCGTTTGCAGCAGCAGACGCGAATGACAAGGCAGGCATGATTCCGGTGCGAACCGCATTTGAGACTGCGGACGTCAAGGTAGACTGGGATCAGAAAACAAAAACCGTACTCATAGGAGAAAATCAAGAACTGAAATTTACCATTGGCAGCAAAACGATGCTGTATGACGGGATTCCTTTTGAAATGGACAGGGCGGTTGCGCTGTTTGACGGGAAAACCTATGTGGATGCATCGACGCTCAGCGATATCTTCGGTGCGGCGATTGATAAAGAGGCTGCTGTGATTCCCCAATATGCAGCCGATGTATTGACCGGCGATTATAAGACAAAGTTGGAGCTTTATCGGCAGCCGGTACCCGGAGAAAAAGAATTTTTAGCTGCATTAAAACCGCAGACCGGCTGGGATATAGCGAAGGAACTGGTGAAAATCGGAAGCTCTGACGTCGGGTTCCGGCTTGGAGGTACCCCGGAAGGAAAAAAAGCGGCAGAAGTGATCTACAAGAAGTACCAGGAATTGGGTCTCCAGCCGGAATACAATACCTTCAAGACCTACGGCTGGCGTTATTTGGATTCCTCATTTGTGCTTGAGGGCGCAGATATGGAAATCCCCGTTGTTTCCGCAGTCGGTACAAAAGGAACTCCGGATACCGGTATTACCGGTGACGTTGTGTACATTGGCACCGCTACGAAGCAAGAGCTGGAGGGCGTCGACCTGACAGGAAAGATCGCGTTGATCAAAATGGATCTGGATTACCATCCATGGCAGTCTCAGGGAGCCTATGCAGCAGCGATCCGCGGCGCAGCAGGAGTGATCTATTATTGTGAAACCTATTACGCCCAGCTGGAAGGCGGAGAAGCTTTCAATGTACAGGACTGGAGCGGTGCGGAAATTGATATTCCCGTACTGAATACTCCGAAAAAATATGGCGAAGCAT
>JAQUYZ010000133.1:0-1508 GCA_028691625.1 Eubacteriales bacterium | reverse complement strand
ATTGGTTGGAATGTTGGCCGAAAAGCCTTACAAGGCTACCTTGACTTCCAAAGTTGAGATCAATGAAAACGGAGACGGGTACAATGTGATCGGAAAAATCACAGGAACAAAGTACCCCAACGAATATGTGGTGGTGAATGCCCATACCGATGCGCATTTCCAAGGCTTCCAGGATGATTCCATCGCCATCGGCGGTGTGGTTGCTATTGCAGAAGCCATGAAGAATAGCGGCTATGCGCCGGACCGGACGATATTGTTCCTTTCCATGGATGCAGAGGAATTTGGCGCCATTGACCTGGGGCCCGACTGGCTGCTTGGCTCCTGGAATATGATGAAAGATAAGAACACGGAATGGGCGGGCAAAACCGTTGCCAGCATGACCATCGAGCTGTTTGCCTACGAGGGCACGAAAAATTTTGAACTGCGTGCAAGTGATACGCTGTATGAATACATCTTGAATACGGCCAAAGGCTTTGATTATAAAGCTTACGAAGATCTTGGCGTAGTAAAGAATGAAATCTCCAATATGTCCGATGAATTTTCCTTTGCCTATTATGGGATTCCGACCTTCCGTACCAATACGGATCCATACGTGGTGGAAAATATTTATCATACCCAGTTCGATAACGAAGAGACGACTTCCTTTGACAAGTATTCTGAAGCCCTGTCTCATTATGCAAAGCTATTCATACGCCTCGACAAAATGCCCGTTGCTCCGTATGATCTGACCTTGGGAATTGAAAAGTATAACAGCGGCGTCGACTTTGAGGAACTGAGCAGGCTCAGCATTGGCAGCGAGCTGCAGGGACTGGCGGAGACCTATCAAAACAAAGCGACAGAGCTGTACTTTAAAAATGCATTGATCCTGAAGCTGTATGAGGAAGCCAAAAGCTCCGGTAAAGATTTGAGTTTCCTGGAAAAGGATCTGGCAGCGTACAATCAAAAGGTTCGAGATACGGTGAAATCCTATCTTACAGGCACACTTGCGTTGAGCGGAGAAACCGTCACACTGGAAATTCCATATTACCAGACGTTACCGCAGCTGTTTGATGATGCGATTACGGCATTAAAAAAGAAAGACGGTGCGGCGGCATCAGAACTGCTGTCCGGATTGAAGGGGAGCTATTACGCTGATTACGAGGATTATGACACCTGGTATTCGATTAACAGAGACAACATCGATCCCAACAATCCTGACCGCGATACCCTCTGGTCCGAAAACATCAAGGTAGAATATTTTGACCATTACAAAATGACGCAGGGCTTAAAGGAAAAGCTTGCAGCCGGAGGCATTGAGGATTATTCAGACGAAATCAAAGCCTGCGAAGCGTTTAAGCAAATTGCCCTGAAAAACCTGAAGGAAGCATATCAGGATGACGTAACGATGTTCAAGAAAGCTAACGGTCAATTCCCGCTTGCGGAAGCCAACCGACTCATTGAGCAGCTGAAATAATCATCACAACAACCACAAAAAATCGCCGGAAACGGCGATTTTTTCTTTCGAAAAA
>JAQUYZ010000132.1 GCA_028691625.1 Eubacteriales bacterium | reverse complement strand
CTTTCGGTGGTTCCATTGGCTAAAATGGAGCCGGTTATCAATAGCACATCTGCGAACATGGCAAGTTGGCTTGTATCCGTCAGGCCATCTAAAACTTTTACCCCGTAACGAACTGCACCGACATTACCCCGATTCAAATCAGTAATTTTTACTTTGCTTGCACCAAATGTTTGAGCACAATTTTCCAAAATCGCCGGTTGGTAGCCAATGATGCCGATGCTGCAGGGGCCGTGTTTTTCCAGAATCTCAAGACAGATTTTTTTGGCACACTCTTCAGGTTCATTATTAATACAATGAATGGTATGATCTGCAAGTCCTGATTTTCTGCTGAGCGCGTTCAGGGCAGCAACCAAGAGCGCATAATTGCCGGGCCGATCAACCGGTAAATCCAACAAGCTTTTTATACTGCCATGATAAGCGATAGGATCACTGGTAAAGGCCTGACCCAAACTGCCGTCTATTTCTGCCTGCAATAGCACTTCTTTTCCTCTAAGCAGCGGAAAATCCTTTCTATCAGGCTGTCCGATTGCTTCTTCATTTTTCAGAGCCTTGCTGTTTATGGTAATGTTCAATGAATTGAATTCCTCGTTATTTTCAATGATTGATTTTAAGGCTTCATGAGCGTCGATAAATTGCATTTTCAATTTCCTCCTTTATTTTTTTATTCAAAGTGGTCTTTTCTAATCAAAAAATACTTTATAATATATCAATTTTGAATTCTGCTTCAAAATATTCTAAAATATATGTACGGCAGTACTTTTAAAAATTGCCCAAACACTTTGTCCCACTTTTAGATCCATTTCTTCAAGAGCCTGTTTTGTGACCAATACAGCCAGAGTTATTCCTGCATCGAGAATCAATTTTACAAAAGGCCCTTGTGACACGATTTTAATAATACGTGAATTTAATGTGTTCCGAGCGCTGCTGGAAAACTTTTCTCTGGAAATTATTATGTCTTCAGGCCGAATGGCCACTCTGACTTTCCCTTTTAGATTCGTTATTCCGCTGATGCTGACGGAACCGATCCGAATCAACTGCACCTTACTGCCGTTAACAACCTCGCCGCTGTAGATGTTTTCCATTCCCAGGAATTCTGCCACAAACTGTGATGTCGGTCTCTGAAACACTTCAAAAGGGGTGCCGGTCTGGACAAGCTCGCCGCTGCACATTACGCCGATACGGTCTGCAAGAATATAGGCTTCGTTAAAATCATGAGTGATATGTATCGTCGTCGTTTTCGTTTTATGATGGATGCTTTTCAGATCTTGCTGAAATAACTCCTTGCTTTGCGGATCCAGAGCGCTTAAAGGTTCATCCAGTAGCAGAACCTTAGGCTCGGCAATCAAGGCTCTGGCAAGGGCTACTCGCTGCTGCTCTCCTCCGCTCAATGTTGCAGGATGACGTTCCAATAAATCTTTAATATTCAACATGGCGGTTATCTCTTCAAGCTTTTCATTCATGGACTTTTGCGGAATTTTTTGTAGCTTTAAAGCAAATGTGATATTTTCTCGCACATCAAGGTTGGGGAATAGCATATAGTCCTGATAAACAAAGCCTATATGGCGTTCTTCGGGGTATTCGGAGGTTACATTGCGTCCATTGATCCAGACATTGCCGCTATCAGGCTTATACATTCCTGAAATTATCTCCAGGATAACGGTTTTGCCCGCTCCTGTCGGTCCCACCAATACATAATATTCATTATCATCTATGCTTAAGTTAATATTTTTTAAACTGAAATCACCCAGTTGTTTATAAACATTTCGTATATTTATCATTCGGTGCTCCTGACGTTAATTGATACGGGAAATCCGACTATGATTTCCTTCTAAAATTTCAAAAATAAAAAGTGATATAATTGAAATAATAATTAAACAGGTTGCGGAAGCCATGGCCATTTCCAGATTTCCAATTGACATATTTAAATACAAAGCAACAGGCAATGTCTCTGTGACCATACGTGTTGCACCGGCAATCATCAAAGCACATCCGAACTCGCCGATGGCTCTGGACCAGCTTATTACTAAACCGGCAATAATTCCATTTTTAGCTATGGGCAATGTTATCTTATAAAATGCCTGCCATTGGGAACATCCTAAAGTACGGGCGACAAACTCCAGACGTGGATCAATATCCGCAAAAGTCGATTTCAGAACTCTGACCATGTAAGGAGTAATGATAAAAAATTGCGCAAGGATAATGCCATTGACAGAAAAGACAAACCTCAGGCCATGTTCGGCTAATTTGGCGCCAAAAGGAGTTGAAGCAAAAAGCAATAGCAGCGCTACTCCTGATACAAGCGGAGGAAGGGCTAGGGGTATGTTAAGAATAACATTGATCAATTTGCGACCGGGTATTTTAAAACGCTCCAGTCCATAGGCAACAGGCAGGGCAAATACCAAACAAATCAATGTCGAAGTAACTGAAGTAAGCAGACTAAGTCTGATGGCGAATTGAATTTCCTGACTTGCTATGCTTTGTACAAGCCCGCCGACACCCTTCCAGATGATATTGGCCAGAGCTGAAAGCATAAAGATAAACAAGATAAAGACGATAACATAAATAATGCATCGGAAAATACTGTTGCTAATCACTTTTGAATTCATTTTTAACTCCATGCTCAATTAGGCTTTATCACCATCCAATAAAATGCACGCCAGAACATGCCACTACTTTTTGCAAGTGTTCGTAACTGGCGTACATGAATGGATTACTTTGAGTTATATTGTCTCGAAGCCGTGTTCGACAAGTATCGCTTTGCCTTCTTCCGAGCAAATAAAATCAACAAAGATCTGAGCCAGTTCTTGTTTTTCTGTAAAACTCAGAACACAAACCGGCACTTTATCGATAACATTTTGTTCCTCAGGAATGGGTATGATCTCAATGTCTTTGGCGTTAACTCCGTTATCCTCCCAAACCAATCCGGCATCACCCTGCTTCATAGCTATTTGAGTTATGATTTCGTTTACCGTGGCATCTCTGGCAATCACATTGGCATTGATGGCCTCTGTTATATTATTTTTTTCAAATATCTTAGCGCCCTTTTTCCCGATGGCATTTGTTTTCTCATCACCCAGAATGAGCTTGACATCAGGCTTGGCCATATCTTCAAGAGATGTGATCCCGGCCGGATTGCCTTTCGGAACCGCAATTGCCGGAATATGATAAGCAACCTCAACATACTGATCGGTAAAACCCTTTTCTGTTGCGATATTCATATCATTGAGCGAGCCCCCGACAAAAACATCACCGATCTTATTGATCTCCATCTGGCTAAGCAGTTGAGCGCAGCCAGCGTAGTTGAAATTAATAGTAGCACCATACTTTTTTTCGAATGCCTGGCCGATATCATCCATAGCCTTGCTTAATCCAGCGCCGCTGTGAACCATAAGAATTTCGCCTTCATATTCCAGTGCTTGTTCCGTGCCATTGCTGTTGGCATCCGTTGGTTCAGCATCACTTTTATTACCGCAACCTGTGAATATTAATACAAAAGTCATCAGCAATGCTAAAATTAAAGCTGCTTTTTTCATTATTCCACCTCTTTTTCAATCCTATTTCAATCCCTTAAACTCCCTAAGAATAGCATATAACCATTAAGATAGATGTTGGGCATACAACATTATTGGAGTATTTTTCATATTTTATAAATCCTCAAATTTTCTCAAAACGGAATCAGTGTTTACCTGTAGAATAACGGATAAAATGGAGATTGACGTTGAAATATAACCATATAGGAATAAATGTGTTTGTTAATTAGCAAAAAATATTGTAATATAATGGGGTGATAAAAAATAATTTGTCGGGGGGGGTTTTTTTTATGTCCATTCAAATTGGCATATGTGATGATCGTTCGGAAGAGATCAGAATACTTTCCGAAGCGTTATATACCTACGACCCGTCGTTCAAAATATCGACGTATACAAGCGGCAGATCACTTCTTGACGATCTTGATGAATCTGCCATCGTATTTGACCTGCTTTTTTTGGATATTTATATGCCCGGAATCAACGGAATCGAAACTGCTGCCAAAATCCGTGGGAAAATGAAGGACGTCATGATCATTTTTGTCTCTTCGAGCAATGAGCATTACCCGGAGGCCTATGATGTGTTTGCGTTCAACTACATCATGAAACCGGTCAATCGTGAAAAGTTAAATGCGGTACTCGACCAGGCGCTCATGAGCATCACAAAGGAGCGCAGGGAACAGTTCAGTTTTACATATAAGTCAGTGACCAGCCGGGTCTATTGCAGAGATATTCTGTACCTGGAGAGCAGCGATAAAATTGTCCTCTTTCATATGCAAAATAAAACAACACTGAAATGCTATGGAAAACTGGATGAACTGTTGAAAAAACTGCCGGAAGGTTTCTTTATCCGCTGTCATCAGAGCTTTGCAGTAAATCTTTTCCACATATCGGAAATGGGGGATTCCCATTTTCGCGTAGATTCCGTTTCTATCAGCATATCAAAAAAATATCTTAAAAATGCAAAGGATCAGTATTTTGATCATCTGTTTCAGCATATGAGCAGAGGTACGAAATGACAAACGAAAAGAATAGCAGGCGCGGTATCATCTTGTGCCTTATATTGGCTGTCATTATCATGCATCTTCCGGCTGTGTATACTCATTTTTATCACCAGCTTACCGGAGCACCCGAGGCATCAAGAGGCAGGATCGATCTGTCCGGCGAAAGTCTGGCAGATGGACGGATTTATTTAGACGGTCAATGGGAATTCTACTGGAATCGATTGATTGTATCGGAGTCGGAGCAGGCATCTGATCCGGATTTTATGATTTCTGTGCCGGATTCCTGGTCAAATTATGAAATTGATGGGAAGGAATTACCCGCAGGGGCTTTGCCAGTTATAAGCTTGCTTTGGAAAACCTTTTTTATGACCGGGAGATCGCGTTATATCTTCCGGATTTTGGCGGTGCCTACCGGGTCTATCTTGATGGCCGGCTTGCAGCGGACAGCGGGAAGCTTTCTAAGAACAGGGACGAAATTTTTACAGTTCCAAAGCCGGAGCTATATCCGTTGATGCTTTCTTCAAGTAAAAATCATGAAGTGGTTATAGAGGTTGCAACCACACGATTTTCAGGGCTTTATATGACCCCCGTTATTGATGATTATCAAAATACGATAAGCAGCAGCAACAATCGAAATACGGCCGAACTCATTATGTTTGGCATTGCGATTTTTTCATTCCTGGCTTTGATCGCCATGTATGCTGCATTGATTCGAAGAAGGGTTCTTTCTTTCTGGCTTCCCATCATGCTCTTTTCTATTATTTTTCGGATTATGCTGACGTCGGAGTTTTATAGCTTCTGGCAGCCGGTATTCTTCTTCAATGCGCCCTATGAGGCTACCAATGAGCTCATGTATTTTACGACGTTTCTGCTGAAATATCTGCTGATCTATCTTGTTCAGGAACAATGCGGCATCACGTTCAATCGAAGGGAAAAGGTCGGATTTCTTATTTACTATGCGGTTCTTTATTGTGTTTACCTCTTTTCACCACAAAGCTTTTACAACGACTATTTATCTGTCCTCGTGCCAATGCTTACCTATGTTCTGGAGTTCTATCTGGTGATGAAGATATACCGTGGAAGACAGACCATGAAGCGATTTGGTCTGGTGGTTTTTTGGGGGGCAATGTTTGTTGTGGTGGGACTGACAATCGATAGCTACTATTTAAATGGCAAAATCTATATGGACATGGCATTGACACTTCTGACCTGCTTAACCATATTTACCCTGATCATGAGCTGGATGTACGCAATGCGCTTCGGGGATCTTTACGATGACTTTGCCATCTCCTCATCACGTCTTGAAATGGCGAATAACCAGATTGAAATGCAAAAGGAATATTA
>JAQUYZ010000131.1 GCA_028691625.1 Eubacteriales bacterium | reverse complement strand
GTATTTCAGGAAGCTCCGATGAAACCATAAGGACCGCTCTTCCCGATGCAGCAAGCGCAGACATCAGCCGATGGATTTCCGACTTGGTTTTCACATCGATGCCCCGGGTCGGCTCATCCAGGATAATGATCTCGGGATCGCAATTCAGCACCCGTGATACAGCCACCTTTTGCTGGTTGCCGCCGGACAAATTCTTACAGATCTGGTTGGTACCGCTGCATTTGATTTCAAGCTTTTGTTTATATTCTTCAAAATATTTTTTTTCTAATTTTTTGTTGATAAAGGTCCCTGCAAGACATTTATGAAAGGAGGACATCAGAATGTTGTCCTTTATACTCAGTTTCAAGAACACACCGTTTCTCTTTCTATCTTCCGATACCATTGCAATCCCTCTGCGGATAGCGTCTCCGGGCATCCGATTGATGATTTTCTTGCCGTGCAGATAAATATCCCCCTGATCCGGCCGACGCGTGCCGACGATTGCTTCCATCAATTCGGTACGTCCGGCTCCCATCAGTCCTGCCACGCCCAGGATCTCGCCCTTGCGCAATTCAAAACTGATGTCTTTAAACTTCCCGGCCGCAGTAAGGTTTTTTACCTCCAGCAGCACTTCTCCGATCTCGCTTTCCTGCTTCGGGAAAAGATCGCTGACGTCACGGTCAACCATCATACGAATCAGATCCTTTTCCGAAACATCAAATACTGTTCCGGTATGGATAAATTTCCCATCACGTAAAACAGTTACTGCATTACAGACGTTATAAATCTCATCCATTTTATGAGAGATATATACGATTGCTTTCCCCTGATCCCGCAGCACGCGCACCATGGAAAGCAGATACTCGATTTCATTCTGGCTCAATGCTGAAGTAGGTTCATCCATGATGATAATCTGAGCATTTAATGAAATTGCCTTAACGATTTCTACAAGCTGATGCTTCGCAACGGTCAGGTCCCAAATCCGGGTCTTTGGGTCAAGGTCCAATCCCAGTTTTAACAGAAGCGCTTTGGAGTCATTGTACATTTTTTTAAAGTCAACCGAGCCGTTTTTCTTCTTCGGCTCTCTGCCAAGATAAATATTTTCCATTACGGACAGCACTTTCACTTGATTAAACTCCTGAAAGATCATGCTGATACCGATGTCCTGCGCATCTTTAACCGATTTGAAATCCACTTTTTCGCCATTGAAAAATATTTCTCCTCCATCGGGCTTATATAAGCCGATCAGAATTTTCATCAACGTAGACTTGCCTGCGCCGTTTTCTCCCACAAGCGCGTGGACTTCACCTCGCCTCAGGGTAAGACTCACGTTATCCAGCGCATGAACACCACCAAATCGTTTATCGATATTTTTCATTTCCAAAATGACATCATTGCTCACATGAGAACTCCTTTCCTAAACACGATAACGCCTTCCCCGATCCCGGTATCGTTGTGTGAATGACAAGGTATAATTGCAGGAAGTAATCTCCCCGCAATTACACCTTGATTGCCTCCCTGCTCGACTTTAGAAATATTCTGCTGCGATTGCATCGCGTTCTTTTGCCTGTTCTATGTAGCTGTCAACATTATCTTTTGTGCAGACTTCAAACGGGATAAGAAAATCTGAGACTTCTTCTCCGTTCGCCGCATCAATTGCGATACGCAGTGCGTTTTCGCCCTGCCCAAGGCCATCCTGCCAGATAGAGTTGTCAACAACACCTTCCTTGATCTTCTCCATCACTGTCATATCACAGTCCATGCCTGCGATCAGAATCTTGCCTGCCAAACCTGCGTCTTCTACCGCCGTGATGACTCCGGCCAGAATGCAGTCTGCATGTGTAGCGATTACATCAATCCCGTCCGGATACGTTTGAATCCAGTTTTCAACCAGCTGTAAAGCTTTGTCACCGGACCAGTCTGCAGTATTCTGCACGACAAGCGTTGCCTCAGGATGCTTTTCCAGTACTTCCAAATATCCCTGTTCACGGAATACCTGCGCCGAGTGGCCCAGAACCGCGTTGACATAAGCAACTCTCGGATTTTCCGGTGCTACCGACAGAAGACGTTCCATCTGCAGTGTCCCGGCTTCCACATCATCGGAACCCACATGAGCCGTAACGTTCTTGCTGTCTGACATTGTGTTGATCGTGATGATCGGAATACCGGCATCTGCCGCAAAATCTACCGCAGCAGCGCTCTGAACTTTGTCGACAGGATTCAATATGATCGCATCGACTCCCTGCGAAACAAAGTTTTCAACCTGACCCTGCTGCTTCGCGGGATCATCGTCGGCGAAAACCACTTCCAGCTGAATGTCCGGCGCGGAAGCCTTCTGATATTCATACATGCCGCTGGTCATGTAGCGGATGAATCCGCTCTGATTTCCCTGCATGCAGGCAGCAATTACCAGCTGCTCGCTTCCTGAAGTCTCTTCCTGTTCAGTTGACGTTTCTGTGCCTCCGGAACAAGCTGTCAGCATAATCAAGCATAATATCAGAAGCACCGTTAAGATTTGGGGTAAAATCTTACTCTTTCCCATTGTTTTCTCCTCCTAAATTTTAATTTACCATTTATTCGGCCTAAACGGTTTTATATCAATCTTGTCCGTATCAGACAAGAGCCGTTCGAAAAACCCCCCGCTGCAGTGGTCATCAATACTGTTACCTTGGTATTCTATAACCCATATTATGTGAAATGTTGCTTGCGGCAATTTTCACCTTATTGATATAGGAATCAATATTTTCCTTATGGATGCGGGCCGAAGGTCCGGAAATCCCCACACAATTTTTTATTTCCCCTTTATGGTTATAAATCGGGGCGGCAATACAGCACACACCGACACTCAGTTCTTCGTCATCCAGAGCGTATCCGTTTTTCCGTATCTCTCCCAATTCATTGATCAGCTCATCCTTTGAGGTTTTTGTTTTCTCGGTATAGGGAATAAATTGGACCCCATCGAGAATCATGTTCCTCTTTTCTTCCGGCAGATACGCCAGGATGCATTTCCCCACCGATGAGCAATGGATCGGCTCCTCATGTCCGATTGTCGCGGAAACCTTCATGATCTGGTTGCTTTTCACCTGATCCACAACATAAACCTTATCGTTTGAAAAAGTACAAAGGTGGACACTTTCTTTCGTACTGTCCATCAACTGTTTTAAACTTGGCCTGGAAACATTAATGATGTCAAGATTTTTCACAAGCCCTTCACTGATATGCAGCAAACCGATTCCCAATTTATACTTTGCGGTAATTTTATCCTGCTGAACCAGATTGCGCTTTTCCATTGTTTCCAGCAGCCGGAAAACAGTGCTTTTATTGACTTGCAGTTCATTGGCAAGCTCTGTAACGCCTTTGCTTTTATTCTCTGCCAGGATAAAGAGTATTTCCAGACCGCGGTCCAGTGATTGTATCATAAGTACACTCCTTTGCAATTTCAGTCTTATAAATACTTCAACATCTCATTTCCATTTTTCGAGTTTTCCAGTATACTCCGGAAGTCTCTCGCTTCAGCCAACCGGACCAATACTTCCCGATCCGTTGATGCAAGGATTTCATTCATGCCCTTATGAGAATATCCCGACAGTTCTTTCAACTTTTCCCTGCTCAGTCTCTGACTTTCTTTTCTGTGCTCAGGATATCCGCTTCCCATTTCCGGTTCAAAGAGTTTTTCGAAAATAAACTTCAGATTGGTATCCGCCGCCCATCCGTACCCTTTATTCAACGCCAGAGAAATACAATTTCCTCCGTTGATCTGAGAGAACAGCCAGGCATCCAGCGGATCAGAGATGAGACCGCAGAATACGCCAGGATACTGCATGGCGGAATTCAGAAATCCCTGTCCGGTCCCACATCCTCCCACTACAAGGTCCACCACTTCCGCATTTAACAGAATTCCGGTCATCAGACCCGTATGGATGTACGTCAGTTCCGGTTTTTGATCCGGATTTGTCATTCCCAGATTATAAATCTCATAGTCGTATTTGGCTAATGCCGCTATGATATCCGCGTTCCGGTGGGAAGCGCTGACTTCGTTGATCACCGCTATTTTCATCGCATATACATCCCCTTTTCATAAAGCATCAGGATTTTAATCCTTTTCTTTCAATTGCCTTCATCGCTTTCTCGCAAATCTCTGCAGCGGTAATCCGGAACCGGTTCATCAGGAATTGCTGTTCTCCGACCTCTCCGAATTCATCCCGGACACCTACGCGCTCGAGGGGTACCGGGCACTGTTCGGAAAGTACCTCTGATACTGCAGATCCCAGTCCGTTGATAATATTATGGTTTTCTGCTGTCACGACGGCTCCGGTCTTCTCTGCACTCTCAACAATACAGGCTTCATCGACGGGCTTCATCGTAAACATGTCTACCACCCTTGCATGTATGTTCTTTTCTCTGAGCATTTCATAGGCCTTCAATGCTTCATAAACCATGATCCCGTTGGCAATCACGGTCACGTCGGCTCCATCTTTTAAAACGGTTGCTTTACCGATTTCAAACACCGAACTGTCCTCGTAAATTTTTATCATATTTCTGCGGCACATCCGCATATAAAAATTCCCGTAGTGATCCGCCATCTGAGGTACGAGACTTTTCAGCATCGTAGAATCTGAAGGCTCAATCACTGTCATGCCGGGGATATTCCTCATGATTCCCATATCTTCAAATGGCATATGAGTCCCGCCGTTGACCGCTGTGGTCACACCTGCATCGCCACCGATCAGTTTCACATTCAAACCGGAATATGCGCAGGACAGAAATACCTGGTCATAAACCCTTCTTGTGGCAAAGGTACTGAAGGTATGAAAAAACGGAATGAAGCCGGTTACTGAAAGCCCTGCGGAAACACCTACTGCGTTTGCCTCCTGGATTCCGCAGTTAATCGATCTTTCGGGAAACTTTCTGTGAAATTCCAGAGTCCCAAGAGAATGCATCACATCCGCATCCACGGCTACTATTTTCGGATTCTTCTCAGCCTCTTGCATCAGTGCATTGCAGTATACGTCACGCATCGCTTCTTTTTCTTCGTTGTGGTTATTCGAAAGGCAGAACATTAGCCGTCACCCCTTTATCAATTTCGTTTAAGCTGTTTTCAATCACTTGGATCGCTTCCTCTGCCATATCCTCCGACACAGTCATATAGTGATTAAAATCAACGTTTTCCGCAAAACAGCAACCTTTCCCCTTCAACGTATCAAGAATGATTACAGAAGGTTTTCCTGCCTCCTGTTTTGCCAGTTCAACAGCCCGATATATTTCTTTGACGTCATAGCCCTTAACAGTCTGGGCATGCCATCCAAAGCTTGAGAATTTATCCGCTGTGCCGAAGGGATTACAAATGTCGGCAACCCAACCACCCAGCTGTTTTTTATTATCGTCCACAAAGGCAATGAGACGGTCGAGCTTCTGGTGCGCCGCGAATTGAACTCCTTCCCAGACCTGCCCTTCCTGAAGTTCTCCGTCGCCCATAATCAAGTATGTGAAACTCTTCCTTCCTTTCATTCTTAGCCCCATAGCAATACCCATGGCACAGGAAACGCCCTGCCCCAGTGATCCCGTCGTCATATCGATCCCGGGCGTTTTTAACCTGTCGCAATGACTTGGCAGCTTCGTTCCTCCCTGATTGAGCGTATTTAATTCCTCCAGCGGGAAGTATCCTTTCAGCGCCGGGGCAGCATATAAAGCGGGCCCGCTGTGACCCTTCGATAGTACGAGCCTGTCTCTCTCTTCCCATAAAGGCTGTTTCGGATCGACAGACATCACTCCGCCGTATAATACCGCCAGCACGTCCGCGATGGACATGGCGCCGCCGATATGCCCATAGCCTGCATTTGCAAACATCCTGATGGTTTGGATCCTGATATCCGCTGCGAATCTCTCTAATTGATTTGTATCAATGTA
>JAQUYZ010000130.1 GCA_028691625.1 Eubacteriales bacterium | reverse complement strand
GCAGCTCCGTGAGATACTCCGGCAGATGAAAGGCCTGCCGCTGGGGAGAAAATATCATAGTGAGCAGGTTTTGCAGAAAGATGGAAACCGCGAGGGAAGAGATCAGGGTGGTTTCTTCCCCGGCTGCCCGCAGCGGACGATAGGCGGCGCGCTCCGCGGTAAGCCCCACGATAATTGCCATAAATACAGAAAGCAAAATGGTGGACCAGAGGGGCAGGCCAAACGCGGTGGTCAGTGCCAGGATCGTATAAACCCCTACGGTCATAATATCGCCGTGGGCAAAATTGATCAGTCTTAAAATCCCGTAAACCATGGAATACCCGACAGCAACCATGGCATAAACACTGCCGAGCTTCACGCCGTTGACAAACTGGCTTAAGAAATAGGTAAAGTCATCCACCTCAATCACCTCCCAGATAAGCCGCTTTTACTTTAGGGTCTTCGATCAATTGACTGCTTTTGCCTTCCATTGTGATGACTCCGGTTTCCAGAATATAGGTTCGGTCTGAGATCTCAAGTGCGTCATAGGCATTTTGTTCCACCAACAGCATGGTGATGCCTTCTTTTTTCAGTTCCCCAAGAACATCGAACACCTGCCGGGTGAGCAAAGGGGATAGCCCCATGGATGGCTCATCCAATAACAGAAGCTTTGGATTTCCGAGCAGCGCCCGGCCGATGGCCAGCATCTGCTGCTCTCCTCCCGACAGTGTGCCGGCAGTCTGACGCAGTCTTTGTTTCAAAACGGGAAACAGGCAGAAGGTCCTTTCCAGCCGCTCCTCGATTCGGGGCTTATCCTTTTGGAGAAACGCACCCAGTTTTAAATTTTCCCCTACGGTCATTTTGGAAAAAATTTGTCTGCCCTCGGGGACATGGACAATACCGCAGGAAACGATGGCATGGCTGGGCAGTTTTGTAATCTCTCTGCCATCGAAAAAAATATGGCCGGCTTCCGCCCTGATCAGACCAGATATGGTTTTCAATACGGTGGTCTTTCCCGCTCCGTTTGCTCCGATGAGAGCGACCAGTTCTCCCTGTCGGATTTTCATGGATACGTTGTGAACGACACGGATGGCGTCGTATCGGACATTCAGGTTTCGAATTTCAAACATCTTTCCGCGCCCTCCCCAAATACGCTTCGATCACCCGGGAATCCTGCCGGATTCTCTTCGGATCCCCTTCCGCAATAACGCAGCCTGCCGCCATCGCGTAGATATATTCACAGAGACCCATAACCACCTTCATATCATGCTCGATGAGAAGTATGGTCAGGCCGAATTCTTCCCGGATCTGTTTTATAATCTGAACCAGTTCGGCGCTCTCCTGAGGATTCATACCGGCCGCGGGTTCGTCCAGAAGCAGCAGCTTCGGATTTGCCGCTAAAATTCTTGCAATCTCAAGCCTTCTTTGTGCGCCGTAGGGCAGTGCACCTGCCTGCTCTTCTGCGAACCGCTCAATCCCCATAATTTTCAGCATTTTCATTGAGTTTTCCTGCAGTCGTTTTTCTTCCCTGAAAAACCTTGGGAAGCCGAAGATCGCTTCATAATTGTGATAGGATGGATGAATCTGTGCACCAATCATCACATTCTGGATTGCAGTAATATTTTTAAAAAGCCTCAGATTTTGATAGGTTCGCAGAATGCCTGCGCGGGCGATTTTATCGGGACGATGGCAGGTGATATCTTCTCCCCTGAAAAGAATGGTTCCGGAGGAGGGCTTCAGCACGCCGGAGAGCATATTGATAATGGTCGTCTTTCCTGCTCCGTTTGTGCCGATCAGGCCATAGATTCTGTTTTCCGTAAGTGCGGCAGAGAAACTGTTTACCGCCTGCAAGCCTTTAAAATTCATTGTAAGCTGGTTTACTTCCAGTAGTTCTGACATGATATGACCGGCTCCTTTCTCATTGCCGCGCGGATTGGATCAGCTTGTTTATTTCAATAGATCGATTCAGTTACTAAAATTATATTTTCGTACCATCGTTTTTAGACAAGTATTTATGGAAGAATAAAAATTGCACGAAAAAAAGCTGACTTCGTTTTGGCAACGAAGTCAGCACGAGTGGTACAAGCAGGCAGGAACTTCTGAAATGCGGTTTTTGTATTACTCTGTAACCTTTTCTGCAAAGGTATTGTTCACAACATGATCGTAGGGAGCAGGTTTTGAAAGTTCGCCTGCTGATGTCATCACGTTCTGCAGCAGCTCAAAGGTTTCCTTTTCTAATACCGGACTATCACGCCAGGCATCGATGTCCTGGTATCGTTGTACAACGGTTGTCAGCAGATCTGCATCGGTGTCAGGAAAGGAAGGAGCCACTGCTTCTGCGATTTCTTCCGCACTGTGTGTGGCTACCCATTGCTGGCCCCGGTAGATTGCCCGGGTAAAACGTTCAATGAGATCCGCATTTTCTTCTATAAAGCTTTTTTTTGTGAAATATCCGGTATAGGCGATTTCACCCGCTTCCGCACCGACGGACGCAACGATATAACCTTTGCCCTCCGCTTCCAGCATCGATGCGGTCGGCTCAAATAATGTGTCATAATCGCCGGTACCTCCGGTAAACGCACCCGCCATCCGAGCAAATTGAATGCTGTTGTCAAGCGTCATATCCTGATACGGGTCAAGACCATGATTGCGGATGACAAATTCCAGTGCCATATAAGGGACGCCTCCCTTTCGTCCGGGGAGAATATGTTTTCCCTTTAATTTATCCCAGGTAAAATCGGGATCCGGCTCACGGGCAACAAGAAAGGAACCGTCCCGCTGTGTCAGAAGTGCAAAGACTTGTGTGTGATCTTCTTTTCCTTCGTTATAAACGTAGATCGATGCTTCGGGACCGGCAAATCCAATATCCACGTTATCGGAAAGAACGGCAGACATGACCTTGTCTGCACCTTGACCATTGGACAGTTCGATTTCAATACCCTCCTCCTCAAAGTACCCTAAGTTCATGGCCGCGTATTGCGGCGCATAGAAAATGGAATGGGTTACTTCACACAAAGTGACCTTTACCGCCTCCTTTTCCTCCTCTTTTGAGCAACCGAAAAGAAACGGAACGGCCAGCAGAATCGTTAGTCCTATGCATAAAATCTTGGAAGTTTTTTTCATTTATGTATCTCCTTTCTAAAATCTTTTTTATATACTCCGAAGCTGCAAGCCCAAATCAGGGATTGCCTGCTAATGGTTATACCAACGCATTGCGACCCTTTGCATGAGAACGACACCTTCATACATCAGCGCGGCGACAATGGCCAGAATCATCACGCTGGACATGACCAGATCCATTTTAAAGACCTGCCCTCCATAGACGATGAGGTAACCAAGACCTGCCTTGGATACCAGAAATTCACCCGCAATCACACCGACCAGAGAGAGGCCGATGTTGATCTTCAGCGAATTAAACAGGGTAGAGATATTGTACGGGAATACAACCTTCATAAATATCTGCGCCTTGGTTGCGCCGAAGGTTGAGGCCATCCGTATGTATTCACTGTCCGTATGGCGAAATCCGTTCAGCATTTCCAATACCGTTACGATGAGCGAGATCGCAAGTGCCATAAAAATGATTGCTTCTGTGCCTGCACCGACGATGATGATGATAACCGGGCCCAATGCAATTTTCGGCAGGCTGTTCAGTACGACAAGGTAAGGTTCGCTTACCTTTGCAACAAAGCTGCTCCACCAGAGAATAACGGCCAGGCAGGTGCCTGTAATAACGCCCAGTATGAAACCGACGAGGGTCTCGTAAACCGTTACAAAAACGTGATTGATAAGATCATACTGAACCATATTGATAAAGGTGGCACCGATTCGTGAAGGCTGGCTCAGAATAAAATTGTCTATGAGTCCGAACCGTGCCAGCAGCTCCCATGATAAGGCAAGCAGCACAAGGATGCCGATTTGCCAGGCCAGAACAAGCTTTTTCGTACGCGCACGGCCTTGCAGATAAGCAGTGCGTTCTGTTGAAATTCCGATGCTATTCATTTCTACTCAACTCTTTCCATATATGATCAAAGTATTTACTGAATTTTGGACTGTTCCGGCAGGTAAGCGGTGTCCGGTTATCCATCTCAAAATCAATCTTAAGAATCTCCTTTATGACGGCCGGGCGATCGGAAAGTATGATGGTTTTATCACTCATGCTAATGCTTTCCGGAATATCATGGGTGACCATCACTGTTGTGACCTGCTCCTGTTTTAATATCCGGAAAACATCATCCGTCACATTCAGGCGGGTTTGGTAATCAAGTGCGGAAAAGGCCTCATCCAGCAACAGGATATCCGGGCTGATTGCCAACGTACGGATCAAGGCCACCCGCTGTCGCATGCCGCCGGATAGTTGAGAGGGATATTTGTCACGGAATTCATAAAGCCCGTAGGTTTTTAAAAGATCTTCCGCGCGCTTTCTGTTTTCCTGCGTTTTGATATTTCTGATCTCAAGCCCCAGAAGAACATTTTTATAGATGGTTCTCCAATCCAGCAGATTGTCTTTTTGCAGCATATATCCGATGTGGGGCGAGACTCCGTCAACTCGTTCTCCGCTTACATAAACCTCACCGTTTGTAGGCTTCAGGACACCGGATATAATCGAGAGTAAAGTGGATTTGCCGCAGCCGCTGGGTCCGACAATACTGACAAATTCCCCTTTCTCCGCTGCGAAGCTGATATCCTTTATCGCGGTTATTTCCCCATTTTCTGCCTGGTACTTCTGCTCTATGTTCATTACCGTGAGTACATCCATTGTGTCACCTCGTCATTTCAATAACCTATGCTTATCTTATGATGCTGCTGATAAAATGGTGTTAGGTGAAAAATGTCTGATCTTCCGGGTATCGATTTTGATTTTGTTTTTCTTCCTTTTGATTTTTTGATTTTTACGGGAGCTTGTGGTATAATTTTACGTTAGTACAGAAAAACAACGGTATCGAAAAAAGAATTCTGCAAAAGTTAACATAGAGGAATGCAGGGGTACAAAATAGAGAAGAAAGAAAGGATCAGTCAAAATGGGATTGATGGAGAAAATATTCGGAGACTTGAACGTCAAAGAAGTAAAAAAAGTTGAAAAGATTGCAGATCAGATTGAGGCTCTGGATGACAGAATGCAGAGTATGACCGACGGAGAGCTGAAAGCAAAGACCGCTGAGTTCAAAGAAAGGCTGGCAGCAGGAGAGACCCTGGACGATATTTTGCCGGAAGCCTTTGCGGTATGCCGTGAGGCTGCCTGGAGAAGTCTGGGCATGAAACACTTCAGGGTCCAGCTCATCGGCGGTGTCGTGCTTCATCAGGGGCGAATCTCTGAAATGAAAACAGGGGAAGGAAAAACCCTTGTGGCAACCTTGCCGGTGTATCTAAACGCGCTTGAGGGGAAAGGCGTTCATGTCGTTACAGTAAATGATTATCTGGCCAAACGTGACATGGAGTGGATGGGCAAGCTCTATACCTTCCTCGGCCTCACGGTGGGCTGTGTGATACACGGAATCACAAATGAGGTAAGGAAGGCTTCCTATCTGGCGGACATTACCTATGGGACAAACAATGAATTCGGCTTTGACTATCTTCGCGACAATATGGTCATCTACAAAGAGGACATGACCCAGCGAGAGCTGAACTTTGCCATTGTCGACGAGGTGGACAGTATCCTCATCGACGAAGCGAGAACGCCGCTGATTATATCCGGCCAGGGCGAGAAGTCAACCGACTTATATCAAACCGCTGATAAATTCGTCAGCACCTTCCGGATCGAAGAAGATTTCACCATGGATGAAAAGGACAGAACCGTTTCTCTGACGGAGGAAGGTGTTGAAAAGTGTGAGAAATTCTTTAAGATTGAGAACTTCTCCGACCCTGAGAACATGGAAATCAACCATCACGTTCAGCAGGCTCTGAAAGCCAGA
>JAQUYZ010000129.1 GCA_028691625.1 Eubacteriales bacterium | reverse complement strand
TCACTGCGCAGCCATGACTTGATCATCTGCGCCGCTATTTCCGGATTTGTCTTTGCAAATTGCTTGATTTCTTCTCTTCTTACATCCTGAACCGGAGTGATCGGTTTGATTACCTCTTGTTCCGTTTCACCGAAAACCATATTCAGTGCTTCTTCCCTGCTGTTCTGCCCTGCCATTGCAAGCGCCTCCTCTTCCACGTTCTTTTTGCGCCGTTTCATCAGGATCAATGCAATGATGCTTCCCAAAACCAGGATGCCGGCGCCAATCCCTCCGTAAAGAATCAGCTTATTGATCCCTTCCACCGGCTCTGTCGGACCCGTGGGGATTTCTTCTTCATAGAACTGGAAGTTCTGCACCGAAATGCTTTCAGGACTTACTCCTGCAGCATAAGCCACAAGCTGTGTAACGCTTTCTCTCTCTCCCGGGTCAAAGGACGCCTTATTAATGGCTATCCCGATGGAAATATCCTCGATCTTCGCTCCGGTCTTCTGCGTTTGGGATTTGGTCTGGCTCACCTGATACTTTATCGTTTCATTTGAGCTGGTCGATGAGCTTTCTCCTGTCGTTCTGCCGGTTTCGTAGGTAGGTATTTCCGAATTGGATGAGGTTCCGGCTACGCCTCCGTCACCCTGTGTTGAGGTGGAGGACTCTTCGCTTCGTGTCTCTTCACTGATGACGCCGGTATTGTCTCCGTCAGGGGAGGGTGTATATATGGTCTCTTCCTTTATTAATGCATCCATATCGACGGTAGCCGTAACAGAAACTTTAAATTGTTCGCTTTTATAAGGGCCGAGGAGCACAGCGGTCACTTTTTTCTTCAGATCACTTTCGATCTCCCGCGTGACGCTGATTTTGGAATAATCCGGATTGCTGCCGGTGCTGTTTCCGATCAGGTCGTTCCCAAGGCTGTCTGCCAATGCAATATCATCTTTGGAAAGTCCCGTCACCGACTTTGCAACCAGATTTTGAATTCCCATGATTTGGCTGTTCGTCAGGGTGCTCCCCTGTTTCATATGTATGATAACGGAAGCGGTAGGCTTCTCTTTTTCCTGAAGATAGAATACGTCTTCCTCGGGTACCGTTATGGTGACCACTGCATCCTTGACGCCCTCAAGCGTCCTGATGCTGGCTGCGATCCGCTCCTGAAGCTGCATATTCATATACTGTCTTCGCTCGTAATCCGTAGTAAGCATTCCGCTGTTTTCTTCGATCAGATAATAGCTCAATCCGTTCTTCGGATATCCTGCCGTCGCCAGCTGCATCCTTACCTTGGATTCGTCCTCTCTCAGCACTAAAATGGAACCGTTGCCGTCCACTTTGACTTCAACATCCATCTCCTGCAGTGCAGCCAGTATTTCTGATGTTTCGGTTTCCGTCATTTCGTCAAATACAACAACGTAATCCTTCGTATTTAATAGAATACTCAAAACGAGAGCAACAATAACAATCATTATCACTCCGCCTATGACAACCCTTTTTACCGCTGTGGACGTATTCGCCCAAAATTGAGTCAGGGGTGCCAAGGTCTTTCTCATCTGTTCATTCATATTTATAATTCCATTCGCTAAACTCAATTAAATTCTGGTAATTTGCATAAAAGAAAAGAATATCCCGTAAATTAAAAGTTATAAGTTCGTCCTCATAATTTCGGAATAGGCGTCAAGAAACTTATTTCTAAGTTGAACCATAGTCTGCAGAGCTACATCCGCCTTCGCCGCATTGATGATCATGGTATGCATGTCATCCATTTCCCCGATGGATAGTTTGTAGGCATCCATTTCAGTGGCAGCTTCCGTCTCTTCTACATTTTGAATGACATCCTGAAAGATCTCCTTGAAGCCAAGCCCGGTTTCATCCCCGGAGGCACCGGTAGATTTTTCAGAATTTAAATTGAAAGAATTAATACCGCCGGTATTAATGTTAGAACTCATCGGAACAATAAACACTTCTCTACCTCACTTATCACATCAATAACTACAACCAAATAGCATATACGATCTACACATTTCTACACACATTTACACATCTTTACACATCTTTTTTACACATCTTTAACATCTTTTTTTATCTTCCGATCTCCAATGCCTTCAGGACCATAGACTTCGTAGCATTAAAGGCGGTAATATTTGCTTCATATGCCCTGCTTGCACCCAGCATATCAATCATCTCCTGCGCCGTATTCACATTCGGCAGCATGACGTAGCCTTCTTCATTTGCATCCGGATGATTCGGATTGTACACGGGAACGAGGGGCGCCTGGTCTTCTACAACGCTATGTACCTGCACACCGCTGGTTTTTACCTTCGTTGCCTTGTCCAGCGCATCCCGGAAGCTGCTGCCTCCGTTTATGCTGCTTAAAACAACCATTTTCCTGCGGTAGGGGTTACCGTTTTCTGTTCTGGTTACCTCTGCATTGGCGATGTTTTGAGAAATTATATCCATTCGCAGTTTCTGCGCCGTCAATCCTGATCCGGAAATATTAAGTGAGCTTAAAAAATCCATCTACACATCACCCTCCTATTTTCTTCCTTCACTGATTGCATATCGCAATCTGGATAACATATCCGTCATACCTCTTGTCAGATACTGATATTGGATCTGTGTCTTCGCCATTTCAATGTTTTCCAGATCCATGTCCACATTGTTTCCGTCTGCCCGGTTCGAGGTGGAATTGTCGGAATGCACGCTGATTTTTGCGTTCCTGAGGGCCTCCAGGCTCTCAATTTTCTCTTTTGCAGGCATACTCTGATCAAGTTTATTGATTTCCCGGTTTAAAGAATCCTCGAAGTTGACTTTGATCGCTTTGTATCCGGGTGTTTCATGGTTTGCTATATTGTTCGATATAGCCCGCTGCCTCTGCCATGTGCCGTCAAGGGCCCTCTGCAGTATGGCGGAAGTGATGGAATCACCGATCATTTACCCACCTCCTTCGGTTCGATATTTTTTGACATATAATAAAGTTTACTTCGTACTTGATTCTACTACATTTTACAAACTTAGACAATTACTTTTTTAAGCCACAGTGTGGAAGATATTTACAGAGCTAATATCAATCCGTTGTCGAATTTCGATGGATTATCGACAATTTGGCCCCTTTTTTCTTTGACTGTCAGTTGATTTTTTACACATTTTTTCGAAGTATCGATCCTTGGTGTAATTTAATTCCTGTCAACCCGGTAATAACTATTTTTTTTATCGAACCCAAAGTTTTTTTATGAATCTCTAAAGTTTTGCTTTACAATGACGATATAGATAGCGTGGATTAAATAATGGGGCAAAAAACTCCGATTGATACATAGAAAAAAAACCTTTGAAGGGAGGTTCAATCAATGGAAATATCTTTTGTGAATAAAAGCAAATCAATTCAGCCGCAGCAGATCCAGGATGTAAACAACGATCCGGCCAGAAATATAAGCACGGAAGAAAACAAAAAATATACACTGAAAAACAAGGTGGACAGTGCGGAAATTTCCAGCAGCCACACCGGATCCTTTGATGACAAGCGGCTGACAGTTGCCAAATCAGCCATTCTGTATGACGTATCGGTCAATACCTCTTCCGCCAGGATTGAGGGTTTAAAGGCAGCCGTTGAAAACGGAACGTATGAAGTTCCAACCAATTTATTGGCTGACTCAATTCTCAAATAATCAGGGAGGTTACGAAATATGACCGACAGACAAGAATACACTATGATTTTGGACCAATTCCATGCGTACCTGACTGGAATTCTGAAGCTTTACCAGCATGCGGTTCCGGTACTCAAGGAGGAGCTGGAGGCCATTACGCATGATGAGATCGAAGTGCTGAATCAGAGTTTGAAGTCCCAGCAGGCACTTCTCCTGCAGACAAAGAATTTTGACCAGCAGACAGCAAGCTATCTTTCCAGGCTTAACATAAAAGCGAACAATCTGACGGAAATGGCACAGCAGCTTCCAATAGCAGAAGGATTGCGATTTTTCAATTTACTTGGTGAATTTGAGCTGACCATGACGGAAGTCAACTATTACAAGGAAAAATGCAGGGTTCTCCTGCAAAGCAAGCTATACACGATAGACAAGGTACTGTCAAAGCAGGATGTGCCAAAGGACAATACCACCTACAACCAGAACGCGGCAGAGGTACAAGGGGCTCTGTTTCCAAAATCCTTTGAGAAGAAGATATAGGATAGTAAGGGGAATACGATTATGAGACCAACATTTTTAGCCTTTCAGACTGCAAGCAGAGCTTTGGCAGCCAGCCAATCGCTCATCGACGTAACCGGAAACAACATTGCAAATGTCAATACAAACGGTTATACGAGGCAAAGAGTTGATTTGGCTTCCATTTCCAACAGCGGCTATGCGGAGAAATATACGGTTCCCGGTGCGACCGTCGGCCTTGGCGTCAATGTCACCGGCATCGGTCAAATCAGAGATCCCTTCCTTGACGCGCGTTTCCGGGCGCAAGCCTCTGAAAGCGCACAGTATGACACTCTGCTGAAAGGTCTTTCCGATCTGGAAGGTGTTTTTGATGAAGTGGAAACCGAAGGTCTGCAGGCCGAACTATCCAATTTCATCAACCAGCTTCATACCCTGTCCCAGACACCAAGCAGCAAGGATATCGCTCTTGTGGCCAGAACTGCTGCGCAGAAGGTGACACAGATGTTAAACGTCTATTCGGATCAAACGGAGCAGGTCCGGAGCCAGCAGATCTATGATCTGAGCAAGGTAGTCATCGATACCGATTTCAATACATTGGTGAAAAACATCGCCGACTTGAATGCCCAGATCAGGGACGAGCTAACCCACGGCAATGAACCCAACGAGCTGTTTGACAAAAGAAATGTACTGATTGATGAACTTTCAAATATCGTTAATATTAAGGTGACAACAAGCCCCGAACGGATTTCGGAGGATTTGACAATAGAAAATCTACACATTGCAATCCAGGATCCTGATGGCGGCCCGGCCATCGGAATTGTACAGAACGGACTGTATAATACGTTGTCCGCGTCCCTGAACGGAGACAACAAGATGATCATTGAAATCAACAGCAGCTTCGGAGGCTATAACGGAGAAATTACGTCCCAGTTTTCCGGAGGCTCCATCAGCGGCTATCTGGACTTGATCAATGGAAAAGGAACATACGCCAATACCACCACTATCCCAAGCGAAAACACCTTCCGGGGAACCTTGTACTATAAAAACGCAATTGATACCTTTGCAAAGAATTTTGCGAAGGTGCTGAATGAATTAAACGATGCAACCCCAACAGATGACGCGACCGGAAACCCGCTCTTCATGGCACAGGGCGATACCAATCCCGAAACCGATCCCGATGAAATTACAGCCGCCAACATCACAATTTCGGCGAAATGGCTAGAGGATTCTACCTATATTAAAACAACCAATGTGGTTCTTCCCGCAGGCGGAGGAGATAATATCCTGAGAATGATCTCCGCATTGGGGTCGGATCTAAGTTTTCACAGGGATGCAAATGATGCATTGCCAGTAATGTTCGAGGGAACAATGAATGAATATATGACCGGCCTGATCGGCGAGTTATCTCTTGATGTAGAACTGAATCGAAATTTCGCCGATACAGCAGCAACGGTTTCAAATAATTTGTATGCATCAAGAGAGTCCATGTCAGGCGTTTCTCTGGATGAAGAAGGAATCAATTTAATGGCTTATCAGAAGACGTATAATGCCGCGGCAAGATATTTTAACGTATTGGATGAGGCTGTCGATAAAATTATAAATGGAATGGGCCTGGTCGGCCGTTAGCGGTAAATTTCGTAACGGGAAAGGATGAAACAAATGCGTATCACCAATAAAATGATCACAACAAAATATATTCGTTCCTTGAATACTCTTTCCACAGATCTAGATAAGCTGAACACGCAGATCTCTTCCGGCAGAGCATTCTCGAAAGCATCT
>JAQUYZ010000128.1 GCA_028691625.1 Eubacteriales bacterium | reverse complement strand
AAGGATGCAATGGTTGGGACAATATAAGCCGCCATGATGGCCGGCACAGCAAGGGCCTGCGGGATGGGAATGACTCTCTGAGGATTTTCGATTTCTTCCGCAACCGTTGAGATCGATTCATACCCTGAATACAGCCACATTCCGATCGCAATTCCCATTCCGATGTAATACACCCAATCTGCAAAAGGAATCCCTGTTACGCCGGTGATCGTGCCGTCGGCAGTAAAAGGCACAAGGGGATTTCCGCTCCAATTGGCGAATCCGCAGATGGAGACCAGAATAAATGCGAAAATGACGATGAGAGAAATAATCGTACTGACTACGCCGACATCTTTTATTCCGCGGAGATTGATATAAGTAAACAAAACGATCATGCCGACCTTCATTGCCATTTCAGCGCCCCAGGAGAGATCCCACATCATACCGACGTAGCCGGCTGCAAGGATGACATAGAGCGTGTTATCGATGTAGATTGAAATGGTGCGCCACCATCCCGATTGAAAGCCCCAAAATTCACCTAATGCTTCCTGTACCCATTTATAATAACCGCCTTCCTGAGGGCGGGCGGAGCCAAGCTCGGAAGCGGCCAACCCCATGGGGGTGCTCCAAATAAAAGGCAGTACACATAGCATGATGATAGTTAATCCGGGACCGGATTCAGGAATCAACTCGGCAATTCCAAATCCGCCTCCGCAGCACAGGCAGAAAATCATAAAAAACACCGAGAGACTTCCGACCTTTCTGCTTTTTAGGCCATGCTTTTTCACGTCGCTTGTAATATATCTGCTTTCTTCCACTGACATATCATTACCTCCGATTCACGCTACTCGTTGCACGTTCCGGCGGCGAAACAGATTGCCGGATCAACTGTGCGAGTATTTCGATACCTTTTTTTATGTCTGCATCTTTCATGTTTGAAAAATTCAATCTGATTTCATTCCGCTTGCTCCTGTCCGGATAGAAGGCTGCTCCCTCCATAAAGGTTACATTTCTTTCAATTGCAAGGGGCAGCAGACGATCTGTATCAATATTTTCCGGTAATTCCAACCACAAATACAGGCCTCCTTTCGGGAGGGTAAACCGAACTCCCCCGGGGAAGCATCGATTGATCTGGGCGACCATGACGTCCCGCCGGTGCGTATATAGTGTGGATATCCTTTTGATATGATCCTCCATGTCGTTGTGATTCAGGTAATCCGCCATCAGATATTGCGCAACGGTGCAAGAAGACAGGTCGGCTGTGTTTTTTAATAATAAATACTTTTCGATGAGTTCACTTTTCGAACAAAGCCAGGCGATTCTGAGACCCGGACAAAACACCTTCGAAAACGTGCCGATGTAAATGATTTGCCCGGATTGATCAAAGTATGCCAATGGTTTTTGCGGTGCTTCATCAAAGGATAATTCACTGTAGGCAGCATCCTCCAGAACAGGAATCGGATAATCCGATATAAAATCGATAAACTGCCTCCTTCTGTCAAGGGCCCAGCTTCTCCCTGTAGGGTTTTGATAGTCCGGACTTACATAAATTAATTTTACACGGTTTCCGTATTTTGCAAGCGTCCGGGCGAGCTCCTGCATGTTGATGCCATTCTCATCCGAAGGGATGGATACCATGTTTGCCTGGTATATTTTCAAGGCACTGACCGCACCCAAATAAGTAGGAGCTTCAAAAAGAACGATATCATCCGGATTCAAAAACAGCATTGCGCTCATATCCAATCCCTGCTGGGAACCGTTTGTAATGATGATTTCGTTTAAACCATAATTTAATCCGAATTTTTGATGCAAACGGTTCTGAATGAGTCTTCTCAGCTCATCATAACCGCTGGACGAACAGTAGCTCATCGCTTCATGACCGTGGTTCCGCATAACACGCTGCAAAGATCGTTCGATTTCTTCTACGGGGTAAGTTTCAGTTGAAGGGAAACCGGCAGAAAATGAGATCAGCCCCGGTCTGCCGGAATCCTGAAACGCTTTCAGCAGCGCCCCTTCTTCCAGCGCGTTCATTCTCGATGAATACTTCATAGCGGGACACATTACTGGGTTGTAAAATAACGCGGCCATGATGAAATCACATAATCATCTTTTGAAACAACCCGGAACGCTTCTTCGATAATCGTAAAGCCACGGTCCAGATGTTCTTCCGTCATGTTTAATGCCGGATACAGCCTGATGGAAGACTCAGTATCATTGATGATGTAGGCACCTCTGCGAAGTGCTTCATTCTGTACGGCGGCTGCGGTCTCAACGCTGGGTTTTCCTTCCTTATCCAGAATCGTAGCGCCTAACAGCAAACCTGTGCCTCTTACATTTGAAACAAGGGAAGGAAACTCAGTCTCCCATTTTTTCATTCTTTTCAGCGCTTTTTCTCCGAGTGCGGCAGCATACGCAATGACATGATCTCTTTCGTATATTTCTAAGGTCTTTAAGCCTGCGGCACAACCGGCAGGGCTTCCCGCAAAGGTACTTCCGCTGCGTGCACTATTGCTGCCCATTGCGGCTTCAGTACCCATAATCATTGCATTTGGCATAATGCCGCCTGTAATATTCTTTCCAATCACAAGGATATCCGGCTGAACACCCGAGTGTTCGATTGCCCAGGTTTTACCGGTACGACCCAGTCCAACCAGGACCTCGTCGGAGATCAGCAGCCAATCATTTTTATCACAGAGCTTTCTCAGCTTTTGTGCAAAACTGACCGGTGGTGTCCAGCTGCCGCCTTCCGCAAGCATTGGTTCCAGCAAAATACCGGCAATGCTGTCTGCCGGTGCAACCATACCGCAGATAAACTCTTCTATGTACCAGATAATATAATCCACATACTGCTCCGGCGTTACGTCGATGGGAAGATCATAGGTAATCGGGTATGGCACGTGAATCACGCCGCCTCTCCATGCTTCAAGATTGATCTTTCTGTCAATGGTGATTGCACTTAACGTTTTTGCACCGAGAGAATCTCCGTGAAAAGCGTGTGAAAACGAAATAATCAGCGGCCTGTTTTTGTATCGTAATGCCACTGATACTGCGGCTTCGGCAGCTTCCGTACCGGATATTTCAAACGATGCTCTGGTCAATGCTTGATTCGGTGTGATTGCCGCAACCTTTTCGGCCAGTTCTTCCTGCAGTGGATGGTGATACGTGAAACCGTATTTTGTAAACGCATCTGTCACCGCTTCGATGATTTCGGGATTTGCATTCCCGACAGGATTTGAAGCCCATCCTGAATGAAAATCAACATACTCGTTTCCATCCAAATCATAGATGAAATCTCCCTGCGTTTTTCCGACCAGCATTTGCGCAGGCGGGTTATGCCCCTTTCTTTTCGCTTCCTCGGCCTCCTTGTGATAGTCGCCCAAACCATGAATGAATTTCTGAATCCGTTTAAATTCTTTTTGACTTTCTTTCCCCGGGATGTCATAAATCATCATCTGATTTACCTCCTTCATACCATATCGCATTGAATTAATTTAGCCGCCCTTGATTACAGGTACAGAATATCATTTAGAAATAGTGATTCCTACGATTTTTTTGGGAATAAATTCCTGCATTTTTGTCATTTTACAAAGCTGTATTTCTATTTCGCAAAAACAGCCATGTTTTAATGTGCTTTATTGTCAGCTCTGTTTTTTTAGATTGACGCATAAAAATATGGTATACTACTGGTAAAATAAACAAAAAACCAATCAATAATCATTTGATCACTGAGAGATCGGAAGGGGTTGTCCTGTGAATACAAATCGCAACCACATGAACATCGAATTGGTCAGCGTTAACCATTATCCCGCTCACTGGCATGATTTCCTTGAGTTGATTGCGGTTGTAAAGGGTTCTGTCAAAGTGAAGGACGGCTTTGAAGAGCACAGACTGTACGCAGGGGATGTGATCGTAATTAATACAGATGATTTACATGCAATTTATCATACGGATGAAGAGAATCTTGTGATTATTGTGGATATTGATATGAAGTATTTCGCTGCCTGCTATCCGTCCGTACAAAACACAATCATCGTTTGTGATTCAAACACAGATAAGACAAAATATCAGAAGCAGGTGAGTGAGATTTTCCTTTCTGTTCTCAACCTTTATGTTTGCAGCGAGCATAAAAGCAGCCCCGTTGAAGCCGGAGAAATAGAAAGCCTGGGATTGGAGCTGTTGCAATTGCTGATCGATAATTTTCGCTATTTTCGTGTGAATCAGGACAGATTTACCCATATTGAGGGCAATGATCTGCATGCAAAAACCCTCAGCGGTGCCATGGACTATATTTGCAGAAATTTTCGGGATAAAATTACGCTGCAGGACATTTCTGAGGAAGTGAATTTCAATAAATACTACATTTCTCATATGATAAAGGATGTTTTCGGGCTAAGCTTTAAAGAATACATTAATATGCTTCAGGCGGAGAATTCCGAAAAGCTGCTTCTCACGTCAAGAATGAGTATCACAGAAATTGCTTATGAATGCGGTTTCTCTGATGTCAAGTATTATAATAAACACTTTTCCAGATGGTATCATGACACGCCGGGGGATTATAGGAGAAAATATAAAGAAACATATTTAAAAGAAGGCCAGCCAAAATATAACAGCTTCGATTCCGTCGATGCTTTGGAGAAAATTCATGCCTTCCTCGAAAATGCAGGTTATGGCTATGATGTCTCAGCTAAAATTGCTCCGGTTCCAATCAGCATTCATGACAAATCTCAGATCCCTTCCAATGAAAACCTCAATCGATTCAGCCAGTTCGAACTGGATTTTCTTGTACCTGACACCCTGACGATCTATAAAACCCTGATTGATTCTGCATGCAAAGAGTTAGCACTGAAAACGGTTCGATTGAAAAATATGATTTATGCGCACAACCGGCAGATTCAAACTGTGCTTCTAAGTACGCAGGACGGGATCCTTGATCTGATATACAATGAAAAACTGAATTTAATTATACCGATCTCTGTTTCCGGCAAAGTCCTTAAGAAAAACTTAAAAACGGAGCTATCTGACTTTTTCGCCAGGTATATCATCCGTTACGGAGGGGATGTGGTTTATAGCTGGGTGATTGAGCTTTCAGCAGGCATGGAGAATGAAGCATGCGAAATGAATGTAAAAAGCATTATGAATATGATTCATTCCATTTCGAAAAGGATAGTAATCAAATATGCTTATGCAGAAGCTTCACAGAGTACGGCTGATCAATACCATATTTATGATACCGTTTCTATTTTCCCGTATATGATCAAAAACTTTATCGCAAAAGACAACGGGGCGCAGGACTTTGTGCTTAAGATGATTGATTCTCAAAAAAACGATCAAACCATATTCCATGGAGACAGCGGTTTAATGACCTGCAACGGATTTAAAAAAGCTTCTTATTATCTTTGCTGTTTGCTGGCAATGCTTGGAGAAAAAATGATTGAAAAAAGCGACAGCTATATCCTGACGAAAAAAGAAGCCTCCTATCAGTTGCTGTTGTTTAATATCCCGGATAAGCAGAATGAACCGTTTTCTGAAGACCGAAGAAAAACAGAATCATCCAATCTGTACACTGCAACAAAAAACTTTGTGATCCATCTTGACGCTGCAAGTGCGCATCGGCTTATCAAGTATACAATTAACAGAGAGCACGGATCGGTTTACGATATCTGGACGCTCTACGGATCGCCGAAGTTTTTGTCAGGATATGAAGAGAAGCTGATCTCGCAGATCTCCTTCCCAAAAGTCGAGTTTGAACAGCTGAATCAGGGACAGAATAAAATAGAACTGGCATTAAAGACCAATACAGTGCAATTATTAGAAATAACAGAGATTCATTGAAGCATTCAAGTGAGATTTGTGGTACAATGAATCGAGGAAAGCAAAATACAAGCTATAATTCAAAACCGGATGATAGTTTCAACTCATCCGGTATTTTAACGAACGGAAA